>CAZQYE010000143.1:0-5808 GCA_964597375.1 uncultured Myxococcales bacterium | reverse complement strand
GAGCGGGAGACGAGATTCGAACTCGCGACCCTCAGCTTGGAAGGCTGATGCTCTAACCACCTGAGCTACTCCCGCATAAGAACAAGCATCGAACCGTTGCTGCGCGAGGGCCAAAGCGAGCGCATCCTCGGGCTCCCGCCATCCACCTCGCGACCGTTCCGACTAGTCTCTGGTGGAGAGGGGAGGACTCGAACCTCCGTAGGCATACGCCGGCAGATTTACAGTCTGCTCCCGTTGACCGCTTGGGTACCTCTCCAAAATTAAAACTGCACCAAACGCCGGTGGAGCCGATGGCCAGACTCGAACTGGCAACCTACTGATTACAAATCAGTTGCTCTACCAATTGAGCTACATCGGCGCCCTCGTGTGACGCCGAACCCAAGTGACCACCCGCCCGTCTCGGGGCCGGTCGGCGCCCGCAACCAACCCCGCCGGCCCGGACGACGAGGCACACTTCGCCTGACGTCCCGACGGAAACACGTCCACTTATCAACCCCCCAATTACCTGTCAACCGGCCCCCGGCCCGAAAAGTGCGTTCTCGCACACCCGGTAAAGGGCCAGAGCCGCCGCCACCGAGACGTTCAGCGACTCCACGGCCCCGCGCATCGGCAGGCGGACCAGCTCGTCGCAGGTGCGGGCGACCAACGGCCTAAGTCCGGAGCCCTCCCCGCCGAGCACCAGGCCGGTCCGCTGCTCCGGCCCGGCCGGCAGCAGAACCCCCGCTGCGTCCTGGCTCAACCCGATGCGCCAGAACCCGGCCTCGCCGGCCATCTCGAGCGCCCGCACCAGGTTGGTCACGCGCGCCACCGGCAGCGTCGCGGCCGTTCCGGCGGAAACCCGCATCGTAACGGCCGTTACGCCCGCCGCCCGCCTCGATGGCACCACGACCCCGAGGGCCCCCGCTGCGGCCGCCGTGCGAATGATCGCCCCTAGGTTGTGGGGATCGGCCACGCCGTCGAGGAACACCAGGACCCCCGGATCGGCAAGCAGCGAGTCGAAGTCCGCGTAGCGATACAGGATTCTCGCCGCGATCCCCTGGCTGCGCGCCCCAACCATCCGGTCGAGCGAGTCCTGCGGAACCGCGCGCACGGCAACCCCGGCCGCACGCGCCCTTTCGGCGAGCGCTGCCGCCCTGCGTGGCGCGGGGTGCTCGACCATCACTTCGATCAGCCCGGCCGGATCTCCGATCGCCGCCTCGACAGCATGTGGTCCGCCGACGAGCAGACTTTCGTCGCCGCCGTCGCGCCGTCTGTGCCCTCTCCTGCCCCGTTTCATCGGCTCGCACGACGGCCTTTTGCCGTCACTTCGAGCAGTGCTCGATTGTCTGCCGGCAACTGCTTGTCTATCCTGGATTCCTGCATGGGGAGAACACTCCGTACTTACGTCATCGGTGAGGTCGGCATCGCGTTTTCGACCGGGTTGGCGATCTGCACGTTCGTTCTCCTGATTGCCCGCATTCTCGACCTCGTGGATCTGATCCTCTCGCGCGGCGTCCCGCCGGCGCGGGTGCTCGAGCTGTTCGCCTACATTCTGCCGTCGTTTCTCGAAATGACCGTCCCCATGGCGCTTCTCATCGGCATCGTCGTCGCCTTCGGGCGGCTGGCGGCCGACGGGGAGCTGATCGCGATTCGCAGCGCCGGCATCAGCCTCGAGCAGGTTCTCCGGCCCGTCCTGACATTTGCACTGCTCGCCGGCGCTCTCACGCTGGCCCTAGCGATTTTCGCCCGCCCATGGGCGAAGCGACACGTCCGGCAAACGGTCTACGACATCGCCAAGACCCGGGCGACTGCGGCCCTTCAGCCCCGGGTGTTCAACTCCGACTTCGACGGCATCGTCATCTACGTCGACGACATCGATCGCGGAGCGGGCCTGCTCAAAGGCATCATGCTCTCCGACGAGAGGGAAAGTTACCGCCGCACCACGATTTTCGCGAGCGCCGGCCGACTGTTGACCGACGAGGCCAACAAGTCGATCTACCTGCAGATGCTCGACGGCACGAGCCTTTCCTACCACGCCGGCCAGGAAAGTTACGACAAGACGGACTTCGCCTCCTTCGAGGTCAACTTGGACATCGAGAAAGACGTGGGCACCGGTACCGGCGCCGAGGCCACACGGCCTTCGGAGATGGACTGGGCGACGCTGCTCGACAGTCGCCGGCGCCGTCTCGAGGCCGGAGACCCGGCAATCGAGGAAAACCTCGAACTGCACCGCAAGTTTTCCGTCGCGGCCGCCTGCCTGCTCCTAGCCGTCATCGGCATCCCTCTCGGCATGCAGCGGACCCGGGCCGTACGCGCGCGGGGCCTGGCGGTGTCGATCGTCGTCGTCCTCGCCTACTACGTGATGCTCACCGCCTCGATGGCAATGGCGCGCAAGCAGACGATCGATCCGGCCTTGGCGGCGTGGCTGCCCGATGTCGTGCTGCTGATCGCCGGCGCCCTCATGTTTCGGCGTGTGGCCCGCGACCGCCGTCTGCTGCCGGCTTCGGCCGTGCTCGGCGGGCTGTGGCGTCGGGCAAAGGAGTCGCCCGCGTGAACATCATCGGACGCTACGTGATCGGCTACTTCATGCGGGCGTTCGCGCTGTGCATGGGGGCGGCGACCGGACTGTTCCTAGTCATCGACTTTTTCGAGAAGATCGGCGGGTTCGCGCGCTACGATCCTCCAGCCGGCGCCGTGGCCGCCTACTTCTTGTTCAAGCTCCCGCGTGTGGTCTCCGAGGTCTATCCCGCCGTATCGCTGATCGCCGTTCTGCTCGCGCTCGGGCTTCTCGCGCGGCACCGGGAAGTGCTGGCCCTCGGTGCCTGCGGCGTCAGCACCTGGGGTCTGGCCGTTCCGCTGCTCGTCGCTAGCCTGCTGATCAGTATCGGAGTGATGGTGTGGAACGAGACCGTCGTCCCGCCGACGGCCAGCCGCGCGCGCACGATCAACGACATCGTGATCAAGAAAAAACGCTATCGCGGTCTTCTCAACGCAAGCTCGGTCTGGTTTCAAAGCGCCCAGGGCTTTTTCAACATCGACTACTTCGACGCGAACCGCAACGCACTGTTCGGCCTCACGTTCTACGAGATCGATCCCTCGTTCCGCCTCAACCGCATCATCGAGATCCCTGAGGCTCTCTGGCGCAACGAGCGCTGGGAGCTCAAGGGCGGCAAGGTCAAGAACATCGGCCCCGAGGGCGAAGTCGTCGAGCGTGAGCTCGAGGCCGGAGAGTTCGAGCTCACCGACACGCCGCAAGATTTCATGCAGATGCGCCGCCACGCCAACGAGTTCAGCTTCCGGCAATTCAAGCGCCAGATCGACTTGGTTCGGGCCAAAGGGCTCGACCCTAGCCAATTGCTCGTCGACTTGTACCTCAAGCTGGCGATGCCGTTTTCGGGGCTCGTCTCGGTGCTCGTCGGATTTCCCTTGGCCGTGCGAGGCGGTCGCCGCGGCGGCCTCGCGTATACGCTGGGCCTCGGGATGGTGGTCGGCTTCGTCTACTGGGTAACGATGGCAGTCGCCGTATCCGCCGGACACACGGGCGGCCTTCCACCGATGCTGGCCGCCTGGGCCGCCAACATCTTGTTCGCAATCCTCGGTGGCTCGCTGTTTCTCGGTTCGGAAATCTAGCCAAACGGGTTCACACCCCCTCCCCACGAGACGCCAGAGACGTGCGGCGGCGTGGATCTGCCGCAGCGCCGCGCCCGGGCGAGACTGGTCTTAGGGAAGTGCCGGTGTCTGTTCGAGGCCGGTCGTCTCGTCGAGACCCAGCATACAGTTGAGGTTCTGCACGGCTTGGCCGGCCGCGCCCTTGCCGAGGTTGTCGATCGCCGTGAGTAACACGGCCGAGCCCGACGCTTCGTCCTCCCGCCAGGCGATCTCAGCGAGGTTCGTCCCGCGTACTTGCCTGGGCTCGGGAGCCCCGCCCTCTCCAAGAATCCGGACGAACGGCTCACCCGAGTACACCTGCTCGTAAAGCTCGCCGATCGGCGGGCCCGGCTTGAGCCGGACGTAACAGGCGGTCAGCAGGCCGCGAGCGATCGGCAGAAGGTGCGGAGTAAACCGGACGGGCACTTGGGAGGAAGTCGCCCGGCCGAGCTGACACTCGATCTCCGGCTGGTGCCGGTGCGTCCACACCGAGTACGGGCGTACGTTCTCGGTGACCTCGGCGAACAGTTGGTTGGTCGCCGCCGCCCGGCCGGCTCCGCTGGTGCCCGATTTGGAATCGACGAACACCACGCCCTCGATCCGCTCGGCCAGCGGCAGCAACGCAAGCAGCGCGCCGGTTGGATAGCAACCCGGATTGGCCACCAAGCGGGCACCGGCGACTTTTTCCCGTGCAAACTCGGTAAGCCCGTACACGGCCTCGGCGAGGATGTCGGGCGCCCCGTGCTCGCCATACCATCGCGCATAAAGGACGGGATCGGAAAACCGAAAGTCGGCGCCGAGGTCGACTACCCGCACTCCGGCGTCAAGGAGCGGCGGCACGACCGCCGTCGACTCTCCGTGCGGAAGCGCAAGCAGGGCGAATTCGGCCGCGTCGGCGATCCGGCCGGGATCGAGCTTTGCCAGCTCGAGACCCGTCGCGGCGAGCGACCGGTGCACTTCCCCGATGGGGCGGCCCGCGTCGCGTTCGGACGTGGCTAGGACGATCTCGACCGCCGGGTGGGCGGCCAGCAGGCGCACCAGCTCGGCTCCCGCGTAGCCCGTCGCGCCGGCGACGGCTACCGGAACCTTCTTGCCAGTGCTCACCGGGCTACCTCTTGGAGTACTGCGGCCTCTTGCGTGCCTTGTGGCGGCCGTACTTCTTGCGCTCGACCTCGCGCGAGTCGCGCGTCAGAAGCCCGGCTTTCTTGAGCGCCGGGCGCAGGTCCGGCTTGGCCTCGCACAGCGCGCGGCTGATCGCGTGGCGAATGGCGCTGGCCTGGGCGGAAATGCCCCCACCGTGCACCTTGGCGATCACGTCGAACTCCGAGCCGGTCGACGTGAGAACGAGCGGCTGGGCGATCACCATCCGAGAAGTGGGACGCGGAAAGTAGTCCTCGAGCCCTCGGCCGTTTACGACCACCTTGCCCTCGCCCGGGCGCAGCCGCACCCGCGCGACCGCCGTCTTCCTTCTTCCTGTTGCCGGATACTCTTGCGTTTCCATCGCTTATGTCTTGCCTAGTCGCTTCGTCAGAGGGCGAGCGGTTGCGGGTTCTGAGCCGAATGCGGATGGTCGGGGCCGCTGTACACTTTCAGTTTTCGGGCGAGCTGCCGGCCCAGCCGGTTGCGCGGCAACATGCCGACGACCGCTTTACGGACGACTTCCTCGGGGCAGCGCGCGAGCATGTGGCCGGCGGTCTCCGCCCGAATCCCGCCGGGGTAGCCGCTGTGGCGGTAGTAGATCTTGCCCTGCGCCTTGTTGCCCGTGAGCGCTACTTTGTCGGCGTTGACGACGATGACGAAGTCCCCGCAGTCCACGTGCGGCGTAAACGCCGGATTGTGCTTGCCCCGCAGGGTGGCCGCCACCCGTGAGGCGAGCCGGCCAAGGGGCTTGCCCTCGGCATCGATCACGTACCAGCGCCGCGCCTTGCGGGCTTCTTCGACGCTCAGGCTCTTGGTTACCTTCTGCATTCGTCGTCTTCCTACGTCTCGCCTCGTGGCGATCGGCTCGCACCACCGGTCGCCCGGGCCGGCTGAGTGGCGGGGTCGACGAGACTCGAACTCGCGACCTCCGGCGTGACAGGCCGGCGTTCTAACCAACTGAACTACGACCCCGCGACACCGGCGCCGGCCCGCGCCGATGCAAGACGCCCTGATACCAGCTCGGCGCAGGGACTTCAAACC
>CAZQYE010000142.1:0-6025 GCA_964597375.1 uncultured Myxococcales bacterium | reverse complement strand
TGGGACCGGCGGTTTCGACTCGTGGCGGGCCGGCGCAACATCTACGTGGCGATTCTTTTGCTCGCCACGGTGCTCCGCTACTCGTTCGCCGGCTTTGCCCTGGCCGGTGCCTGGGCGCTCGTGACCGGCTGCGTTCATACGGCGCGGCTCTTGAGCGAGCTGCGGCGGCGCGAGATCGTCGGACTTCGGTCTCTGCACAGATACTGGCGGGTTCAGGTTGCACGGGAGAAGAGCCGGCCGCGATGAAAATCGTTCACGGTATTTTGTTGGTTTCGGGAGCGGCCCTTCTTCTATGGCTCCTTTACGATACCGGTCTTTCGACACTATGGGAGGACATTCGCCGCTTTGGTTGGGGACTCTTGGTTTTCGTGGGGCTCGAGGGAGTCGCCGACATTTTTCATGCTTTAGCGATGCGCCTGTGTTTTCGTGAGGATGAGCGTCGTGTCCCGCTGTGGGAACTGTGGAAAGTCCGCGTGGCGGGCGGAGCGATCAACTATCTGACGCCGACCGCAACCATCGGCGGGGAGGTTGCCAAGGTCGCGTTGCTCGAACGCTATGTCTCTCGGCCGGGCGCAGCTGCCGCGATTCTTGTGGACAAACTTTCGTATGTGACCGCCCAACTGGGACTCGCGGGGATGGGTACCGCTGTTCTCTCCTGGTGGATCCCGATCGATCGCCGGCTCGCGTTGTCTCTGTTTCTCGCCGGCGCGTCCGTCGGCCTGGGCTGCTTCGGGTTCTTCTGGTTTCAAATGACGGGTAGGATCGGTGCGCTGATCCGTCGCGGATTCGGCGACCGGGTGGCAGACGGACTGCTCGACCGTGTCGGGGACGTCGATGAAAGCCTGCGCGCCTATTATCGGAGCCACCCGTGGGCCCTCGTTGTGTCGATCGCCTGGCACGTCGTGGGTTTGTGTTGCGGTATCGTCGCGACCTACCTGTTCTTGTCGTTTGTCGTCGGCCGAGGCTCGTGGCTGTTTGCGGCGGCGATCTGGATGATCGGGACGCTGGTCGATATCGCCGCGTTTCTGGTGCCTGCGGGGATCGGCGCGCAGGAGGGCGGCAGAATGCTCGCTTTCTCGATGCTCGGCCTGGCCAAATCGGCGGGCCTGGCGTACGGGGTCGTTCTCCGGATCGAGCAGTTGTTTTTCGCCGCGCTCGGTATGGCTATCTACCCACTGATGCTCGCCGGGAGCCGTGCCGCGGGTCCGAGCGGAAGGGAGAGATGTTCGGGAGAGTTGCGGTGAGCCGGCCGACTGGCGACGTCGCGATTACCGAACAGTCCAGCGATCGCATCATCGCGGCGTCCGGCACTGCGCCGGGGGGCGCAGATGCGTGCGACCGCCGGCCACCGTGCGGGCGTTTCGTGGTCGTCGGAGAGGGTGCCGCCGGGGAGCTACGGGTGGGCGGCATGCTCGTCGGCGACCGACTGGCCCGTGCTGTCCGCCGCGCGACGAGACGAGCGGGCGGACGCGGAGCGGGCCTGGTGCTGGTCGCCGGAGACGCGGTGATCGACGACGATCATCTGGTGGCGTTGTCTGCTGCGGCCGCCCGCGGTGCTGCGATCGTGGCCGGCGACGACGTTCGCACCCCGGCGGCGCTTGCGTTGCCGAGGGCGCCTGAACGCGTGCCCGGGGATGCCGATGCGTTGGGGGAGCTGGCTCAACGCTTGGACCGCGAGGGGCGGCTGCAACGCGTCGAGGTCCGTGGCGTGTGTCGCCGAGTGCGAGACGGCCGGCAGGCCCGGCGGGCCACCCGTGACCTGCTGGCCCAAATGTGGCGGCCGACCGACGGGTTTTTCGCGCGGCACTTCGATCGTTATCTCTCCACGGCGATGTCTCCGTGGTTCGTGCGTTGGGGGGTGCGGCCCAACACGATCACGCTCGTTGCGACCGCCGTCGGCTTGCTGGGCGCCGTCCTGCTGGCGCAGGTCCGGGCGGCCGCGTCGGTCGCCGGCGCACTCTTGGTCGTCGCGTCGACGATTCTCGACGGTTGCGACGGAGAAGTCGCTCGCATTAGTCTGAGAGCGTCGCCGAACGGGCGGAGGCTCGACCTCCTCGGCGACAACGTGGTCAATGTTGCCGTGTTTGCAGCGGTCGGTTTCCATGTCGTTGCCTCGGCGCCGGCGATGGTCTGGGTTTCGACGGCCGCCGTTTTGGGGATCGTGGTGGCGGCGGCGACGGGTCTGTGGTTTTCGACATGGCTCGATCGGGCCGGTTTGGGCGAAAGAGCCCGGGCGTGGTACGAACGAGCGTCGAGCCGGGACTTCGTTTATCTGGTATTTGCGCTGGCTGTGTGTGACAGGCTCCAGTGGTTCGTTTGGATGAGCGCCTTTGGAAGCTTTGCCTTTGCCGCCGGGCTCGTGGTGCTGCGCGTAGGGATCGACCGTCACCGCCGGCGTTCACGGGCGTATAAGACGGTGCGCGGCGATGTATGACGGTCGGACGAAAACGCGCGGAGCGCAGGCGGCAAGTGCCGCTTGCCACGGTGCGATCGGTGAGAGTGCCCTGCAGGCTACGATTTGCTGGGACGAGAGCGGCACGTTGTCGATCGCCGGACGGCCGATCGAAGCCCTCGTTTTCGATCTCGGCGGAACCCTCGATGCCGACGGGCTCTCCTGGGGTGAGCGCTTTATGCGGATGCTTGCTCGGGAGTTTCCAGGGACGTCCGAGGTCGCCCTACGCCGCGCGGCTTGCGCCGGAGACCGGGCGGTACTCTCCCATCCGCGAGCGGCGGTGCTCGGGTTGAGAGCGATGGTGCACATCTGCGTTCGAGCGCAGCTCGAGGCGCTGGGTGTTCCGGACGACCGGCGCGCTGAGCGAATGACCGATGAGTTCACGGCGGCGACGTCTCGAGTTCTCGAGTCACGCCGCCTGTTGCTCGAGCGACTCGCTTCTCGCCTTCCGCTTGCCGTCGTGTCGAACGGGTGCGGAAACACCGGCCGTTTGCTCGGCGAAGCCGGATTGGCCGACTTGTTCGCGGCAGTCGTCGACTCGGCCGAATGCAGGGTGCGCAAACCCGATCCCGCGATCTTAGCGCCGGCTCTGACCGCACTGGGCAAAACGGCGAAGGCGGTTGCCGTAGTCGGCGATCGCTTGGACCGGGACGTGTCGTGCGCGGCCGCGGCCGGCGCCGTGTCCGTATGGGTGTGCGGCCGAGGAAGACACCGTCCGTCCGCGGCCGGGATCGTTCCGGATGCTGCGATTGCGCGGGTGGAAGAACTCGATCCGGGGGACGCATCGTGATTGCGGGAATTTTGGCTGCAGGGCGTGGAGAGCGTTTGCGCCAAGGCGGAGTCGCAACGCCGAAACCGTTCGTCGAGATCGCCGGGTTGCCGTTGGTCTGCCATGCTCTGGCGGCCGTCGCCGCGTGCGGCGCCGAGCACGCAGTGGTCGCAGTGAATGAAGAGACCGCCGAGGAGGTCGGCCGAATTCTATCCGGTGAGGCTACGGCCATACCCGTGACCATCATTGTGCGAACGACGGCCTCGAGCCTCGAAACGTTTTCGCTCGTTGCCGACACGATTTTGCGGATCGATCCACGCGGTCCCGCAGTGATCGCCATGGTCGATGGCGTCTTTTCCAAAGAAGGGCTCGATCGGTTCGCCCATGAGGTCCGTCGAGAGGTACGGTTCTCCGACAAGGCGCGCGCGTCCGACGAGACCGGCCTGATCGCGGTGACGGATCTAGTCGACGACGAGCGCCCCCTGCGTGTTTCGTTCGATGCGGGTGCCGTGATCAATGCAATCGGTGCTGCCGCCGGCTCGAGTTCGTATGCGACTGCCGGACTCTACCTGCTACCGGCCTCGGTGCTCGAGCGCGCTGAAGCAGCGCTGCAACAGGGGCAGCCGGCATTGCGGGACTTTCTTGCCGGGCTGCCGGGCGCCGGTGTGCGGCTGAGGGCCGTCGACATCGGGTCGATGGTCGATGTCGATGTCACGAGCGACATCGCCCGCGCCGAGTGGCTGGCGGCGGGCGGACGGGAAGGATGATGGCGGGGCACCGCGTATTCGTCGGAGTGCCGCGCGAGCCCTTGTACTCGCCGGGCAAAGTCGACGCCGACAGAGCCATTTTCGATGCCACGGCAAGGGTACTGGAGCGGCGCGGTATCGATGTACGCGTCGTCTCCACGCCACGGATTCGCGCACTGGAGCAACCGGCATTGGTGTTCGCCATGTGCCAGGGACCGGCCGCGCTTGCCTGGTTACGGGCTGTCGAGTCCGGAGGAACTCGTGTCGTCCATTCTCCTTCGGCGATCCGGGCGTGTCACAGGCGCCGGATGGCGCCCTTGCTGGCACGCGCGGGTGTTCCCCGGCCGGCGGCGCGACTGGTGGCGACGACCGCCGTTCCGGAGGATCTAGGCGACTGGATCGAGCGCCGGCGCTTCGGCGTATGGATCAAGCGAGGGGACGTGCACGCAACCGCCGACGGAGACGTCGTCCGCGTCCGGAGCGCGGCGGATGCGAGTCGGGCACTCGGTGCGCTGGCCCAGCGGGGCGTGAATGAGGCGCTCGTCGAAGAGCACGTCGAGGGCGAAACGGTCAAGTTCTACGGTGTGCGCGGAACGGGCTTCTTTCGGGCGTATCGCCTGCGCGCCGGCCGTCTGACGGCTGCGCAAACGGGCGAATGGCCCGCTTTGTGCGACCGAGCCGCCGGCGCGCTCGGGCTGGAAATATACGGGGGCGACTTGATCGTTGCCCGGGACGGCCGAACGGTGCTGGTTGATCTCAACGATTGGCCGTCGTTTTCGGTCTGCCGTGACCGAGCTGCCGGCGCCATTGCGGAGCGTTTGATCGCTTGCAGCAATCCGGTGGAGGCTCAGGGAGAGACGGGGACGTGAGTGGGTCGTATCGAGCAGGGCCGCGGTCGCGCGCTTCGTTCGAAGCCGAGCAGCGTTTGATCGCGCCCGGTATTCAGCGACTGGCCACGCTCGCAGGCATTGCGATGGTTCGAGGGCGTGGCGCGGTCCTCGAAGACGCCGACGGGCGAACGTATATCGACTTCATGGCCGGCGTTGCGGTTGCAAGCCTCGGCCATAGTCATCCGGCGTGGGTCGAGGCAGTGACGGCCCAAGCCCGGGAACTGGCCGTTGGATCGTTTACTACGAGGGCGCGGCTCGAGCTTCTCGAGCTCCTTTCCTCCCTTCTGCCTGAAACGCTCGGGCGCGTGCAATTCTATTCCGGAGGCGCGGAGGCCGTGGAAGCGGCCTTGCGCTTGGCTCGGGCTTACACCGGCAAGTTCGAGGTCGTCGGCTTTTGGGGCGGCTTCCACGGAAAGACGGGCGGCGTCTTGCCGCTGATCGGTGATCCGTTCAAGCGGGGTTGGGGGCCGCTGGCCGGAGGGATTCACTTGGTTCCTTACGCGGACTGTTACCGCTGTCCGCTCGGAGCCAGTCATCCTTCGTGTGGGCTAGGCTGCCTCGATCTCGCCCGGCGGCAGATTCGGGCAGCGACCGCCGGCAGCATCGCGGCCGTGCTCGTGGAGCCGATGCAGGGGACCGCTGGAAACGTCATCCCTCCGCCCGAGTGGTTGGCGGGGGTCCGTGACGTGGCGCGCGAGTTCGGTGCATTGTTGATCGCCGACGAGATGATCACCGGTTTCGGCCGTACCGGCCGAATGTTCGGCTATGAACACAGCGGCGTGGTGCCGGACGTGATGACGATTGGAAAGGGATTTGGTGGCGGCTTCCCCATCAGCGGCGTGATTGCCGGCGACGAGATCGTTGGCGCGGATCCTTGGTCTCGGCCCTCTTCTTCTTCCTCATCGTACGGCGGCAATCCGTTGGCCGCGGCTGCTGCGCTGGCGACCGTGCGAACGATCGTAGAGGAACGATTGCACGTGCGCGCGGCGGATCTCGGACGAACGATGCTCGAGCGGTTGCGTGCGATGCAGAAACGCGTTGCGTGGATCGGCGACGTGCGGGGTGAGGGGTTGCTGGTCGGGATGGACTTGGTCACAGACCGAAATACGAAAGAGCCCCTGCCCCGGGCGATTACCGAGGAAATCTACCGTCGCTGTCTGGCGGGCGG
>CAZQYE010000141.1:3556-6050 GCA_964597375.1 uncultured Myxococcales bacterium | reverse complement strand
CCTCGATCATCTCGCACCAGTGGCGGATCAGATACTCGTTCACCTCCAGCGGAGCGGGCTCGGGCTCGGACTCGGCCGTAAGCTCGATGAGCCTGCGCTTGTTTTCTTCCGGTAGGTTTTCGGGAACGTAATCCAGTGCCGCCTGATCGGTCATACGGGCGCGTCCTCCTAACGGTCCTGCCTCTTTCGATAGCCGAGATGCAAAGTTCATCCAACGACGAGCGATGGGAATGCTCGGCGGAGGTCTCCCTTCTTGACAGCGGCCTTGAGGCGGCAGTATGCTCCGCGTGCAGCTTATCTGGAACGCCGGGAAACATGAGGTGTAACCGGAAAGCGGCCTTTCTCTTGATCGCGTTCACTACGGGGATGCTGGCGATGCCCGCCCTCGCCCGTCCCGGCGGTGAGGAGCCGAACGCGAGCGGCACCGCCCCGGCGACACCGGCGGTAAAGCTCATCGTCAAGTACGCTGGTAGCGTAAGCGAGTGCATCCCCTGTCGCGTGGCCCGGCAATCTGCACTGAGATCGACGTTCGAGGCGACCCCGCTCGATCGCCTGTACGTGCGATACGGCGTGACCGAGGCGACGCCGCTGTGGGCGCCGGAACTCGGCCGAGTCGATTTGCGCACGCGTCGGCGGGCCTATCAACTCTACCTCGACGGGATCCGCGCTCGTTTTCCGCTGCGAGCGGCACGGGCCGCGGCCGTACGCCCGGCACCAGACCTGTCGGCCGTCTACCTCCTGACGCTGCGTCCCGATGCAGATCTCCAGGAGGCCGCTCAGGACTTTGCCGCCGATCCCCACGTCGTGTACGCGGAGCCGGACGGCGAAATCACGGCCGAGATGGTTCCCAACGATCCTTTTTTCGCGAGCACCGGTAGTTGGGGTCAGACGTACGAAGACTTATGGGGTCTTCACATGATCAACGTCGCCGACGCTTGGGATATCGCGACCGGCGACGGGGTCGTCGTTGCCGTCGTCGATACGGGCGTCGACTACCGGCACCCGGACATCGCCGCCAACATATGGACGAATCCCGGTGAGATCGCCGGCAATGGGTTCGACGACGACGGCAACGGGTTCGTCGATGACGTCCACGGTTGGGACATGATGTCGGAGGATAACGACCCGATGGACACGTACGGCCACGGTACTCACGTGGCGGGTATTGTCGCGGCGACCGGCAACAACGGCGAGGGAGTCGTGGGAGTCGCGTTCAACGCTACCGTCATGCCGGTCAAGATCTTCGGGTCTTACGGTACGACGTCGACCTCTGTGGCCAGCGACGGCATCCTGTACGCGGCGGCAAACGGAGCCGACGTGATCAACGCGAGCTGGGCGGGCCACGGCGTCAGCGCCCTGCTCAAAGACGCAGTCGACACAGCTCGGGCGCTTGGTGCCGTGTTCATCGCCTCGTCCGGCCAGATTGCGGGCGTCGACACGACCGTGCCTGCGAGCATCCCCGGCGTCCTTGCCGTCGGCGGCACGACGCCGGACGACCTGGTGGACCTGACTGTTTCCAACGAAGGTGAGGCATTGTCCGTCGTCGCTCCAGGCATGGACATTCTGTCCCTCCGCGCCGCACAGCTACTAGGGGTGGCGGGCGACCCGGTCGGTACCGACTACTTGAGGCTTTCGGGGTCGAGTAGTGCGGCGGCACACGTGTCGGGCATTGCGGCACTGTTGCTCTCGGCGTTTCCGACGCTCAGCAATGACGAGGTGCGCTATCACATTGAAAACGGTGCGGTGCAGCCGGGGTTCCTCTGGTATGAAGACCGTCCGTGGAACCCACGCTACGGATGGGGACGGGTCGATGCGCGAGCGGCAATGGACCCGATAGCGACGACGACACGATTCGGCCACGATCCCATCGAACTGCACGAGTTCGCCGGCACGACGCGGGATTCGGTGGCCGGCCGCCGGCTCGAGTTCACTACTTCGGCATCGGTCGGTTGGAGTCTAGCCACCCCACCGTGGCTCGTACCAAGCCTCGGCAACGGCAACGGCCCAACGACCATCGAGTTTTCCTATGACGGCAGCACCGTTGTGCCGGGAGACTACACGAGCACGGTCGTCATTGATGCGCCCATGACCGACGACGGGGGACTGTCCCTGCCGGTCACGCTGCATGCCCACCGCGACGAGCGGGTGGGAGCACCATTCACGATTGCACAAACCAACAATCTGCTGGGTTTCGTCGATCCCTGGACACCTGATCCGAAGGCCGCAAGCGCCGGTCTCGGCATTCTCGTCGCATGGCCGGAGTATATAGGCGGCAAATGGGAAATTCGCGTATCGCGTATCGGTAGTACCGGTGCTGCCACGTCTCCGCGCACGCTAGCCGAGACGGAGAACGTGTTGCGTCAGGTTGCACTTGCTTCGGACGGCCGCGATTACTTAGCAGTATGGCGAGACTACGATCGCACGAGAAGAAGATCGAAACTACTCGCGCTGCGGCTGGCACCCGACGGCTCCCCGATCGACTCCAGTCCAATTC
>CAZQYE010000141.1:0-3546 GCA_964597375.1 uncultured Myxococcales bacterium | reverse complement strand
ACCAGGCGACGAACGTTAGGGCAACCGGAGGTCGCGTTCGACGGGCACGCATATAACGTGATTTGGCGGTACTACCGCCGAAACTCCGTGCGCGTCTACATTCGTCAAGTGGGTGTGGACGGGTCCCTACGAGGTCGTCCTCGTCGACTGTACCCCAACTCTTCGACTCGGCACCCTACGGACGTAATCCCGAAGATTGCTTGCGCGAACGGCGGTTGCGTGGTGACGTGGTGCCAGCGTGACGGCTCCTTTGCGAACAACAAGCCGATCTCCAATGCTTATGCCGTTCATGTC
Organism: uncultured Myxococcales bacterium; assembly: GCA_964597375.1. Taxonomy (GTDB): domain Bacteria; phylum Desulfobacterota; class Binatia; order UBA1149; family SPBQ01; genus CAZQYE01. The sequence goes on along the minus strand of CAZQYE010000141.1, from coordinate 3,252 downwards.
GTCGGCGGACGTCCGGTGACGCGTGGCGCCCTCGAGATATTGCACGACGCCGACTATACGGGCGGAATCGCAAGCGACGGCACCGGGTATCTAGCGCTCTACGGTCGCGGCAACCGCTGTTTGTTGCCTGATTGGCACACCATCGGGTGCGGCGTCGATCTGCTCGGCGTCCGTCTCGCGCCGGACGGGTCGCCGATCGACGCGAACGGTTTGCGCATCCGCAACGGACCGGAACGCCATCCCGAGAATTATCGGCACGTGTTCGACGTCGGCTTCGATGGCGATAATTACCTCGTCACGTGGGTCACGCAGGCCGACGTCATCCACGCACCCCTCGCAACCCCCTCGGTCTTCCTGCACCCGTCACACATGTTCGCTGCCCGCGTCTCTTCCGACGGTACGGTACTCGACAACGAGGCGGAAGGCCTGTTGATCGCCTCCGACGGACGTCCGATTTCCAAGATGGCCAGTGCTTTTTCCGCAACGGGAGGCGTGTTCGCATGGTTCGAACATCTCCTCGAGGATGCGGCGGTGACCGTGGATGCGGGATACCGCTTGTTCAAGGCACAACGGGTATTCGCGCGCTCGCCAGGTCCGGAGTATCCGGAAATGGAAATCGGCCAAATCTCGCTACCGACGCTGACCGAGGGGCAGGTCGTGGGGATGAGGGTGTTTGCGCCGTCGCTCGACCCGGCGTCCGCAGTGTACAGCGCCAGCGGGCTTCCGGAGGGCGCGGTCTTCGATTCGTCGCGTCGACTTTTCCGGTGGAAACCGGATGCGCGACAGCGAGGAACCTATTCGGGCGTGACGTTCTCAGCCAGCGACGGCTCAACGAGCGTCGAACAGGCCGTCACATTGACAGTCGATGAGGGCATCCTCTCCCTTGGCGGAGGCCTCGTTGGCGAGAACGGTGTGCGCGCTGAGGGAATCGCCATCGAGCTGGTCGGTGCCGGTGGGGTTCGATGGCTCACCTTTTCTGATGCGATCGGCCACTACCACTTCGACGGCGTCAAGAGCGGGGCACGGTACAAACTCCGGCTCGGCAAACCGAGTAGGAAACTGTTCCGTAGTACGCCGCGAATGATCCGACCCGAGGTGGGAGTCGATGACCTCTCGGAGCTTAACTTCACGATCACCCCGCGTTAGCGGCAGCCGCACCGAGCTCGCGGGTGGCGTTTGGCGTAAGGCGCGGCCTCGGCTAGCGTAACGCATTTCAACCCCCTTCAGGAGAAGGAGCCATCGCCAATGCGCGTGGAAACGGTTTTGCTCAGCCTCGAGACGGCCCAGTATGCAGGTGAGGGCCAAGACGCAGTCACGCTCGCCGGTATCGCCGAGGCCGCGCGCCGGATCGAAGCACTCGGCTTCGACGGCGCGACGATTCCCGAGGCGGGTCATGACCCGTTTTTGCCGGCGATGATCGCCGCCGAGCACACCGAGCGTATTTCGATCGGCACGAACGTCGCGATCGCGTTCCCGCGCAGCCCCATGGTCACGGCTCAAATTGCGTGGGATCTACAGCACTTCTCGGGCGGGCGTTTTTCTCTCGGCCTGGGCACGCAAGTCAAGGGCCACAACGAACGCCGCTATGCCACGCCGTGGACGGGGCCCCCGGGACCGCGCCTGCGCGAGTACGTCCTGTGCATGAAGGCGATGTTCGCCTCGTTCGCCGACCCCAAGACGCTCACGCCGTTTGAAGGCGAATACTATCGGTTCACGATGCTGCCCCCATTCTTCAATCCCGGTCCCATCGCGCATTCGCACGTGCCGATCTACTTGGCGGCGGTGAACAAATACATGGCGCGCCTGACCGGCGAGCTGTGCGACGGGCTGCGCCTGCATCCAATTGGGACCTTTCGCTACACGAAGGAAGTGCTGATGAAGGAAGTATCGGCTGGCGCAGCGAAAGGTGGCCGCGAGCGCTCGGCGATCGACATCGTCGGCGCGCCGTTTCTCGCCGTGGGCAAAGACGAAGAGGCAGTGGAGCGCGCCAAGGCCGAGCTCAAGCAGCGCATCGCCTTTTATGCCTCCACCCGGACCTACCACGCCGTGCTCGAGTTCCACGGCTGGCAGGACGTTGGGGCCAAGCTGCACGAGTTGTCGGTCGCCGGGAAGTGGCGCGAGCTGCCCAAGCAGATATCCGACGACATGCTCGAGGAATGGGCGATCATCGCAACGTACGACGAGTTCGCCGATCGCTTGGCATCGGCATGTACCGGCGTGTTCGATACGGTCATGCTCGATCTGCCGCCGGGCTTGCGCCGTGACGACGACCGGCTGCGCGAAATCGTCGCCCGCCTGCACGAGGCCTGACGTGGGAGGAATGCTGGCGTGAGCCGTCGCTGGTTCGCCGTCGCGCTGCTTGCGGGAATCGCGTTCCGGATCGTTCTTCTGCTCAACTATGACCTCGTCAACGGGGGCGAAGTCGACGTGTACCTCGCCGATGAGGGTGTCGTCGGCTTGATGGGCAAACACATTCTGGAAGGACGCTCGTTGCCGGTCTTCTTCTACGGGCAGCACTACCTCGGCGCGCTCGAGGCTTACCTGGCGGCGCTCAGCTTTGCGATCTTCGGGGTGTCGATCACCTCGCTTCGCCTGGTTACCTTCGCATCATCGCTCGCCGTGCTCTGGGCGGTCTACGCACTGGCGAGGAGGGCGAGCTCCGAGACGGCAGCCCGCTGGGCAACGGCATTGGTCGCCTTCGGGCCGATGTACTTCATGCAGTGGAACTTCAAGGCCCGCGGCGGCTTCGTGGAACACATCTTCCTGCTGTTGGCGGTCCTGATTCTGTTCTGGCGGTTCCACTTCGGAGGCGAAAGGCGCCCGGGCCTGGCGCTCACCTTGGGCTTGGTCGCCGGAATCGCCCTGTGGGTGAACCAGCTCTTTCTCGCGTACTTGTTCGTCCTTGCAGTCGTATGGCTCGTGGATCGCTCGGGTCCGCGCCATGCTGTTCCTCTGATCGCGGGGCTGCTCGTCGGATCGTCGCTCTTGATCGGGTACAACGTGGTGCACCCGCTGGCCACGGCTCGGGCGCTCGCGCGCAAAGCCGTCACGCTCAACCGGGTTCCGGTCGCAGAGAGAGACGAACACTGGCTTCAAAAAGGAATCGAAAAGCGGGTCGTCGCACTCGGGCAGGGCGCGGACAAACTCGGCATGGTGTTCGGCGTTCCACCCCGAGAGGGCGTCGTCCGGATCGGGCTGGCCAGGGCCGTTCGCAAGGCAGGTCCGCTGACCAGGCTGAGACAGTGGCTCGCC
>CAZQYE010000140.1:0-6129 GCA_964597375.1 uncultured Myxococcales bacterium | reverse complement strand
GAGAGGGCAAACGTGCGGCTTCTCGTAGGTCGTGTCATTTTACCGTGGTCCTCCTCCATTCATAAGCTAGACAGTTATGTCGCAGCAAAGTGATAAGCATATAGCGTGCCATCGCCATTATGGTGAAACACGGGATTTTCCCTTCGAGACTGGCGATTCTGGTCATAGCAGGTGCAAACGAGACCGACAGTGCTCAATAATCAGGCAGTCTTGTGTTCCCATGTTGCCTCATTCTCTTTATCGGGATAATAAGAAATACAGATGGACACCAAATCCTTGATGACTTTCGTGGCCGTCGTCGATTCGGGCGGCTTCACCAGCGCCGGCCGCCGCCTGGGCGTCAGCCAGTCGGCCGTCAGCCAGCAGGTCCGCTCGCTCGAGCGCGAGCTCGGCGCGACGCTGCTGAGCCGTGCCGGCCGCAGTATCCGCCTGACTCAGGCCGGGGACGCGCTTCTTCCCTACGCCCGGCAGATCCTGGCGAAACTCGACGAGGCCAGGGCGGCCGTATCCGACTTCGAAACGGCCGGTCGCGGGCGCGTCTCGATCGGCGCGGGCGGCACCGTATGCCACCACATCCTGCCGTCGGTGCTGCGCGAGTTCGCCGAGCGATTCGCCGGCGTCGACGTACACGTTGTTTCCGGATACAGCGCCCAGACCGTGAGCCGCGTCACCGACGGCACGGTCGACTTCGGGATCGTCGTCCTTCCCGTGCAGGAGAAGGCGCTCGTCACGACCGAGCTCGGGCGCGATGAGCTCGTCGCCGTAGCACGCCCCGACCACCCGTGGGCATCCCGTGAGATCGTGCGGCCGGCCGACTTCGCCGACGAGAGGCTCATTGCCTACGATCGCGTGAGTCAGACGTTTCGCATCTTGGAACGATTCCTCTTGGAAGCGGGCGTGTTTCCGCGCATTGCAATGGAAATCGACGACCTCGAAGCCGTCAAGCGCATGGTCGCAGAGGGGCTGGGCATCTCAGCGCTCGCCCGCTGGACCGTCGACCGTGAACTCGACGAGGGGGTACTCGTCGCACGCCGGCTGGGAACGGCCGGGCTGCACCGAACGTGGGGACTCATTCGCCGTGCGGGCGAGCCAATGACCGCCGCCCAACGCGGCTTTCTCGCCGCGTGCACTTCACGCTTCTCCCAGGCCCTGGGCTGACGCACGCCACCTACGGAAAATCCCACGGGTTGGCCTGCCGGCGCAGCCGCTCGACGTCATCCTCCCCGCGGCGTCGCGGACTCCGCCGAGGCCGCGGTCACATACGAACCCGCAACGGCCGCCCGTAAGCTGGAGCGCCGCAACCGCAGGCAACCGCGATCTCAATACGCGGTCGAGATGCGCGCCACCGTCGCCCCGCTCAGCTTGGCGAAGTCATCGTAACGCAGGCGGATCAGTTCCGAATGGTTTCCCGCGTTGAAGGCGATCTCTTCGTCCTCGCTCAGGCTCTCGTCGACGTAGACGTCCATGCCGAAGAGGTTGCCGAACGGCGGCATCGCGCCGACTTCACAACCGGGAAACGCATCGCGAAACTCGTCCTCGCTCGCCAGCTCGACCTTGCCGGCGCGCGCCGCACCGGCGAGCAGTGCGAAGTCGACGTGAAACGACGCAGGAACGACGGCCATCGCTAGGCGCCCGTCGATACGAACGAGGACGGTCTTGGCCAACTCCTTGCCCGGGATGTGCGCCGAGGCCGCCACTTCCTGCGCCGTGAAGGCCGGGGAGTGGCGGATCACGACGTACTTTACTTGGTTGTCGTCGAGGAAACGTTTGAGCTTTTCGACAGGCATGGCCGCACCTCCTTGGCCTGGCCCGCACACGGAAGGAAGACGGGAAACAATCCCTATCCCGTAGGTAAGGCGGAATGAGGAAAACGCAAGCCCGGCCTAAATCCGCCGGCTGCTCGGCTACTCGCGCAGCAGCACGTCGGCCGCCAGGCGCACGCGCTCGAGCAGCCGACGGAACGCCGGAGAGCGGCCCGCCAGCGCCCGCAGCCGCACGATCGCGCGGCGCTCGAGGCGGTAGCGGTCGAGTTTTTTTCGCCGCGGCTTGCGGCCGCTTGCGCCGGCCCGCTCGAGCGGCTCCCAAATGGTCTCGATCGGGTGCCCCCAGATCTCGAGATCGGCCGGATCGAGGCTGTCGATGATCTTGCGACACAGCGCCAGGCGCGCCGGATCCGAGGCAATCGCCACCGCCCACTTGTCGATCGACTCGGTCGTGGGCCGTTTGTGACGGCCGACCCCGATGGGGTCGCCGAGACCTTTTTGCGTGTACTCTTGCTCGCCGTAGTTGACCGCCTGGGGCTCGTTGGGCACGCCGATGAACTCGAAGATCTCGGCCAGGTGCCGCTCGGGCTCGGCCACGAGGCGTTCATAGACGACGTGGTGAATGGGAACCTTCTTCTCTCGCAGGAACTTCGCGATCGCCGGCACGTAGCGCTCTACGATCGGATTGTAGTCGTGAGCCGCCTGGTAGTCGCTGTCGAAAAACGATTCGGCGTACGAACTGAAGATCGCCAGCGGATGTCTGGTGAGCACGACGTACTTGGCACGCGGGTAGATCTTGGCGATGAAGTCGAGGACCAGCGCGTAAGCCGGAGTCTTGTCCAGGAAGTACTTGCAACCGGGCTGGGTATCGAGCAGGCGCCCGTAGAGAACGTCCGTGTATGCTCGGCACGCGTCGATGTAGTCTTGCTCCTTGCCGGGCAGTTCTTCGACGAACTCCCGGATCGACTCGGCGGCCAGGATCGCGTCGTAGGGCGCTTTGTCGACTTTGGCGTAGTAGCCGAGGTGTGCCAGCGGGGTCAGCATGTGCGGCTCACCGCGCGTGTAGATCTGCGAGTGGGCGCCGATCATCCGGGCCAGCAGCGTGGATCCCGAACGCGGCGAGCCAATGACGAACAGGACTCTTTCTTCTCGTGTCTCAGTCATGAATGCTACAGTCTATCAAGAACCGCCGGCAGTCGCCGCTTCCGCTGCACCCGGCAGGCGCTCGCGGAGCCACGCCCACAGGTCTTCGAGCACCTGCTCGCGGTTCGTCTCGTTGAACATTTCGTGGCGGCCCCCGGGATAGACCCGCACCGTGCAGTCGGCCGACGCCATCGCCTCGACGTAGGCACGCGCCCCATCGGCGCTGCACAACGCATCGTCGCCCCCGTGAATGAGCAGGCACGGGATGTCGATCTCACCCGCCCGACCGGGAAGCAGTGCAAGACCGTCGGCGAGACGCTCGAACAGCTCGTCCTTGACCCGCTCGCGCAGCACCAGCGGATCTTCGAGATAGGCTTTCCACACCGCGGGGTCCTTGCTGAGCCGAGTCGGGTCGATCGTGCGGTCGGTGGGATCGAGAATCGGAACGATCGCCGGTCCCGACAGGACGAGGAGATCGGGTCGCAGGGGCTTTTCCAGCACGTAGGCGGTGACGACCAGGCCACCCATCGAATGGCCCACGAGAACCAGAGGCAGGCCCGCGAACTCGGCTCTCAGGTGCCTGATGACGTGCTCGAGGTCGTCGAGGAAATCCGAGAAACGAGCGACCGTGCCGAGCTCGCCGCTCGAGCGACCGTGGCCGCGCTGGTCGTAGGCGAAGACCACGAGCGAACGGGCCGCAAGAAATCGGCCGACGTGGCGGTAGCGCCCGCTGTGCTCGCCGAGGCCGTGGACCAGTAACACGACGCCCCGAGGCGCTCCCTCGCATCTCCACTGCCGGTAAAGCAGGGTCGCCTCGGCCGTCTGAAGCTCGCCTGAGGTTTCCGTTGGCATCTTTTCCTCATACGCGAGGGCCGGCCGGCTGTCGACCCCCCTCCGTGCAGGGTGCCACCAGCGCCACGGCCGGCCGCGGCTCCAACTTTGGTCGTAGGCCTGCCGCGACGCGTTGTAGCAAATCTACAGGGTTATCCCGCATACTGAACTGATTACTCAATAAAAATCAGGCCCTTAGGACGATTTACCCAGTTGGGGGATTGACGCTCGAACTAAATTTTTTTACCCATGGCGGCAAGTGGGTCTTGCCGCAAGGCCCAAATCGGACCCGCTGGGGGTGAGCCGTGGTTGAGTCGTTTTGTCTGATCGTCGGCTTCGTGCTTCTCGGGTGGTTGTTCCCCGAAGCGTAACGCAGCCGTTTTGAAACCACTGGAGGGCCGCCGGGCTCGGCCTGGGCCGGGAGGCCCTTCCGAACCATCCAGGGCTGGTCAAACCCGCGTCTCGTCGCGTCAGTGGTAGGTGCGTGAGCCGCCGCGCGAAGAGCCGAAGCGCTTGCGTTGCAGGCGGCGCAGCTTCCACCTGAAATAAGCACGCCGCAGATCGTGCCACCCGGGCACCGCTCCTAGGCCGGGCCCACCTTTGATCCACCATCGCAGGTAGACGTAGCCCACCGCCATGCCACCGAGATGCGCGGCATACGCAATCCCCGCACCGGTCGATTCCATGGCTTGCAACAGTTCGAGCACGATCAAGAACACGATCAGATGGCGAACCCGGATGGGGAACAGGAAAGCGAGCAACACGACGCGGTTGGGAAACCACATCCCGTAAGCGAGCAGGACCCCATAGATGGCCCCCGAAGCGCCCACGCTGGGAATGGAGCTGCCAGCGCGCACCAGCGTATAGGTGAGCCCGCCACCGACCGCGCAAAGCATGTAGTACTTTAGAAAGAAGCGTTGTCCCCAGCGCTGCTCGAGTTCGGTGCCGAACATCCACAGTACGAGCATGTTCAGGGCAAGGTGCCAGACTCCACCGTGGAGAAACTGGTACGTGAAGACGCGCCACAGCTCCAAGCCGCCGATCACGCGCCACGGGATCAACCCGAACCAGGCGACGAGCACGTAGTGAGGGGTCAGGATCTGCAACAGGTAGACGGCCGTGTTGGCGATGATCAGCCCCTTGACCACGGGCGGCACCGGGCCCGGCGGGCCCAGACTGAGCCCGGAGGGCATGCCGATCCCCCGCTGGTAGCGATACGAAGGGCTCATCGCGTGCGGCCCGGCGTCCTCGGTGCGGTCCAAGGCCGGCGGTACAGCCGCGGCCGCATCACAAGTAGGTCAGCCAATTTTCGTAATCGGGCCGTTCGCCCTTGATGACGGCGAAGTAGTCTTCCTGCAGCCGGCGGGTAACGGGTCCGGGAGTGCCGCTGCCGATCATCCGGTCGTCGAGCGACCGAATCGGTGTCACCTCAGCGGCAGTCCCGGTGAAGAACGCCTCGTCGGCAATGTAGATTTCATCGCGCGTGAACCGCTCCTCGACGACCTCCACGCCGGCGGCCCCGAGCAGCTCGATCGCCGAACTGCGCGTCACTCCTTCGAGAACCGTAGCGATCGGCGGCGTCTTGACGCGCCCCCCGCGAACGATGAACAGGTTTTCGCCGCAGCCCTCGGCCGCGTAGCCGTCGACATCGAGCATCAACGACTCGTCGTACCCAGCGCTCCGGGCCTCGAGGCTTGCGAGGATCGAGTTCACGTAGTGGCCGACCGCCTTGGCCTTGGTCAGCATCGTGTTCACGTGAAACCGCTGAAACGACGACGTCCGAACGCGGATTCCGTTGCGCAGGCCATCGTCGCCCAGATAGGAGCCCCAGGGCCAGGCGGCAACGCTCATGCGCACCGGATTGTCGGTGGCGGCAAGGCCCATTTCCCCCTCCGCGACGTAAACGAGCGGCCGAATGTAGCACTCCTTCAGGCCGTTCGCCCGAACCGTCTCGATGCAGGCCTCCGACATCGCGTCGACGTCGTACGGCGGCTCGATCCCGAGAATCCGGGTCGATTGCCAGAGGCGGACCATATGCTCGCGCAAGCGAAAAATGGCCGAACGCCCGTCGTGGCATTCGTAACAGCGGAGCCCTTCGAAGGCCCCGAGCCCGTAGTGCAACGTATGGGTGAGAACGTGGACGCGAGCCTCGTCCCAAGGGACGAGCTCACCGTCCATCCAGATGAGACGCGCCTTTTCCACGCTGGCACTCGTACACGTCCGACGGTCAAACGTCAACGGCAGCGGCGAAAATCGACTCGTACAGGGCGCGGACTTCCTCCCTCACTTGCCGGCAGCGCTCGAGCAAGGCTCCGCCGGGATCCTCGCCGGTGAAGCCAAGCCTCCGCGCCAGCGGTCCCAGTACACGCGGATCCGTGCCCAACTCTTCAAC
>CAZQYE010000139.1:0-6162 GCA_964597375.1 uncultured Myxococcales bacterium | reverse complement strand
GGCGACCAACGCCCACCAAGAACCTGCCACGCCATGGGGGGTTTGGACAAGAGAGAAATTTTGACTTCGATCAGCGGCCGAGAACCGCCATGAGTTCGCGCCATTCGCGCGCCGAAAGGCCCGATTCCTCGCGCTCGACCTGCTCTCCGGCGAGCATCCGGCGCACCACGTCGAGAGCGGGTTTCGACAGCGACACGGCGCCGAGCCGGTAATCCACGAAGGCCCGGTAGGTCGCCGGCACCCAGCGCTCGACGATACCGAGAATCACCTCGGCGTAAGCGCGGATCTCCCACTGGGCGTGGCTGTCGGCACGCAGGCGCAGGAAGTGCATCAGGTTGTGCAAGTCGATCTTCCAGTACCACTGGGTATAGAAGTTGAGCGACAGGTTCATCCGCGCCAGCTCGCGGGCGAGCCCCTGCCGCTGCGGGTCGATGACCGAGCCGTCCGTGCGCTGGTTGAGCATTTCCTCGTAGTGCTCGTGTGCACGCTCGGCGTCTTCCCGCAGCATGCGCAGGACGCGTTCCGCTTCTTCGCCGGTCAGCGCTTCGCCACGACCCTGCCGGTTCGAGGTCGATTGAGCTGCAAGTTGCTCGGGCGCCGGGACGTAGAACTCCCGGTCGAGCAGCGAGTAGCGCGCCGAGTACTCGTTGACGCTTGCCGTGCGGTGGCGGATCCACTGGCGCGCCACGAAGATCGGCAGCTTCACGTGCAACTTGATCTCGCACATCTCGAACGGCGAGGTGTGCCAGTTGCGCATCAAGTAACGGATCAGCCCGGCGTCGTCGCGGCTCTGCTTGGTGCCCTTGCCGTAGGAGACGCGCGCGGCCTGTACGATCGCGGCGTCGTCTCCCATGTAGTCGATCACGCGCACGAAACCGTGATCGAGGACCGGCAGCGGCTGGTAGAGGATCTCCTCCAGCGCCGCGACGGTGGCTCGCCGCGTCTGGTGCGTTTGCGCGCGCAGCGCCTCGATCTCGGCGGCCTGCTCGGCCGTTACTGGCTTCGTAGGCTCGCCCTTGCCGGTCGCGTCATCCATTGGTTGCCCGGGCGGTCGGCTCCCCGCCGGGGGAGAGTTCTCGCCCGCATCCTAATAGCGCGGTCGCCGCCGCTTGGCGACCGCAGCCGGCAAGGGCGGTGCGTTGCCGGCGCGATTTCGATGGTCTTCGGCCGCCGAAGCGATATAACCCGATCCACCGTGAAAACGTTCGCGAGGGTGTCTCGATGGCTGCCGGCGGGGGCTTGTGGGCTGATCTTGGCGCTCGCGTTGCCGGCCCGCGCGGCCGAAGTCGGGGCCGTGGCGCAAGTCGCCGCGGCGCCAGCGCTCACGGCCGAGGCTATCGGGAGGCGCATAGAGGAACTTGGCGCCCTTGAGGGGCTCGACGAGGAAAGCCGAAAGCGCGCCGTTGCCGCGTACGAAAAAGCGATCGAGCACTTGATTGCCGCCGAGCGCTGGAAGGCCGAGGCGGCCGAGTTCGAACGCCTGCAAGCGGAGGCGCCGGCTCTCCTCGAACGGGTGCGGTCGGAGTCGACCGCCGAGACCAAGGCGCCGGCGGTCGCCGAGAACGCCGATCTCGCTTCTCTCGAGCAAGAACTTGCCAAGGTCGAAGCCGAGCTTTCGGCGGCGCGCAAGCTCCAAGATGAACTCGAGCAGGAGCGCAAGCACCGTTCCGAGCGCCGCGTAGAGGTCCCGCGTAAACTTGCCGAGGTCACGCAGGCTTTGCAGACTCTCGCCCAGCGGTTCCCCGACGATGCGCCTGCGCCTTCCTCCGAGCCCGCCCTGGCCGAGTGGGTCCTGTCCGAGGCACGCAAGCGTGCGTTGGCCGCCGAAGCGGACGCCTATCAGAAGGAGATCTTCAGCTACGATGCGCGCCGCGAGCTGCTCGCCGCGCGAGTCGACCAAGCCGCGAGAACGGTTGCGAGCCTCGAGGCGCGGGCCGACGAGATCCGAGCGGCCGTTGCCGAACGGCGTCGCGTGGAGGCCGAACGCAGCGCGCGAGAGGCGATCAGCGCCACGGAAAAAGTAGCCGGCGAACACCCGTTGCTCGTACGACTGGCGGCCGAAAACGCCGAGCTTGCCACGCTGCGCAGCGGGCCGGAAGGGCTCGCCGAACGGATCGCGGCCGCGAAGAAGGAACTGGCGGCCGCGGCCGACACGCTGGCGCGGCTCAGCGACCGCTTCGAAGGCGTGCGCAGGCGTGCCGAGGCCGTCGGTTTTACCGAGGCGATCGGGTTGCTGCTGCGCAAGCAACGCGCCGAGCTACCCGACATCCGTGAGCGGCAACTTCACATCCGCCTGCGCCAGGGGGAAATCGGGCGTGCCCAACTGCGGCTCGTCGAACTCGAAGAACAGCGCACCGCGCTGTTCGATCCCGTTGCTCGGGCCGAAGAACTGGTTGCGACCGCGGATCCCCCTCCTGCGAGCGAGGAAGAGCGCCGGCATCTCGTCGAAGCCGTCTCGGAGTTGCTCGAGGCCAAGCGCAATTACATTTCCGACCTGATCGCCGACTACGACGCGTACTTCGTAACGCTCGTGGACCTCGACGCGAAAGAGCGCGAGTTGATCGAGCGGGCGCAGGGCTACCGGGCGTTCATCGACGAGCACGTTCTGTGGATCCGCAGCGGTGCGGTGCTCGGGGTTGCGACGTTCCGAGACCTGTGGCCGGCGCTGGTGTGGATCGTGTCGCCGCGCAACCTCGGTGAGCTCGGCGAGGCGGTGGCCGTGGCGATCGCGGTGCGGCCGGTCGGGGTCGGGTTCGTCCTGATCGTGTGGCTTTGCCTGTTCGCCTACCGCGGGCGATTGCGCCAGTGGCTCGCACTTCGTTGCGAGCGTGATCGGACCCGGCGCGACCGAACGATCGTGTCGACGTGCGCGTCCTTGGCCGCGGCAGTGCTGCTGGCGGCGCCATGGCCGTTGCTGATGTTGGTCGCCGGCTGGCTGCCGGTGGCGGCCGAAGGCGCTGGAGGTGCCTATGCCGGCGCCGTTGCCTCCGGTCTGGCACGCACTGGACTTTCCTATCTCGGCATCGAGATCGTCCGCCAACTGTGCCGCAAGGACGGGCCTGGGGTCGTCTACCTGGGCTGGTCGGAGCGGGCGACCGCGACTCTGAGGCGGTCGTTGGCGTCGTTGGCTACGCTCTTGCTGCCGGCGATGTTCATCGTCGCGACCTTGGATGCGCAGTCGAACGAGGCATGGAAAAACGGCCTCGGCCGCATCGCATTCGTGTTTTCGCTGATCGTCCTTGGAGCCTTCGCGCGCCGTCTGGCCGGGCCGAGCGCGGGCGTGCTCGAAGGTCTCGGCATCCGCAGCAGAGCCCGCTGGTTCCAGCGCCTGCGGGGAGCCCTGCCGACGCTGGTGGTCGTTCCGCTGGCGCTGCTGGCGGTCTTTGCTGCGGCCGGATACGGGTTTGCGGCGGTCCACCTGGCGCGCAAGTTGGAAGCCACCGTCTGGGCCGGATTGTCGCTCCTGATCGTCGATACGCTTTCGTTGCGCTGGATGATCGCGGCGCGCCGCCAACTGGCCATTCGGCAGGCGCGCGAGGCGCGAGCCGCGGCTGCAGCCAAGCAAGCCGAAGGCGGAACAGCGGCGCCCGAGGCGGCGCCGGTCGAGGAGCCGGCCGTGGACATCTCGGCGGTCAACGCTCAGACCCGGCGCCTGATGCGCAGTTTCATCGTTCTCGGTGCCGGACTGTGGCTGTGGATGATTTGGAGCGACGTTCTGCCGGCGCTGCGCGTGTTCGACAGGGTCGAGCTGTGGACCGTGTCGCGCGAGGTCTCCGAGAAGGTCACCTCGAATGGAACGGTGTCCTACCGCACCGTCACCAGCAACGTTCCGATCACACTCGCCGATCTGCTCGAAGCCTTGATCATCCTGGTGATGACGGTGGTGGCCGGTCGCAACCTGCCGGGCTTTCTCGAATTCACGGTCCTGCAGCGGCTGCCCCTCGATGCCGGCGTGCGCTACGCGCTGACGTCCGTCTCGCGGTACTTGATCAGCGTGATCGGGGGCGTCCTCGCATTCGCCGCCGTGGGAGTGAGCTGGGCTCAGGTCCAGTGGCTCGTCGCTGCAATGACGGTAGGACTAGGCTTCGGTCTGCAGGAGATCTTCGCGAACTTCGTGTCCGGTCTGATCATCCTGCTCGAGCGTCCGATCCGCGTCGGCGACACCGTGACGCTGGGCGACGTGCACGGTACCGTCGCGCGCATTCGCATCCGGGCGACCACGATCGTCGACTGGGATCGCAAGGAGCTGATCGTTCCGAACAAGGAGTTCATTACGGGCCAGCTCGTGAACTGGACTCTGTCGGACCAGTTGCTTCGTGTCGTGGTGCCGGTGGGCATCGCGTACGGCTCGGACACCAAGCTCGCCGAGCGCACGTTGCTCGACGTCGCGCGCGAGAGTTCCTACGTCGTCGACGAGCCGGCACCGACGGTCGTCTTTCAGAACTTCGGTGACAGCTCCCTCGAGTTCGAGCTGCGCGCGTACATCGCGTCGTTCGACGACTACTGGCACGCGCGCCACGAGCTGCGCATGCGCATCGACGAGGCGTTCCGGGCGGCTGGAATCGAGATTGCCTTCCCGCAACGTGATCTGCACCTGCGGTCCGTGTCCGGACCGATTCCGGTGGCGGTTCGCGAGTGAGGGGTCTGCCGCCGGAGGCGAGGCGATCGGCGGGAGCAAGCCGGGGCTTGTCCGGACGGCAGGCCGCTGGGAATCCCCCAAACGGGGAACGCCATGGCGGATGCGCAGTTTGCCGACATTTTGCCGTTTGCGAGCGCAGTCGGGGGGCAAGTGGAGGGGTTTCTGGACACGGCGAAGAAGCTGCGCTTAGCCTCGACGGTGTCCGGCGCCCGCCGGGGCGCCGGCCCGTAAAGAGGAGTACCGGTATGACTTGTTTCCTCGATGTTTCGACTCGACGCCGGGGCGCTCTGCGTGGCGGAGTTTCCTGGTTGGCGGTTTTCGTGTCGTTTCTTGCAGTCGCGGCGACGGCCGTGGCAGCGAGCGACGGCGGCCGAACGATTCCAGCGGGTGAGCTCGTGAGCTATGCGATCACGCCGCCGCCGGGCAGCAAGCAGACGCTGGTCAAGGTGCCGCCGCGCGGGCGCTTGCTCGTGACGCAAGTGTGCACGGACAGTCCGGCGACCTACGTGACGCTTGGTCCCGTCGGCACGCGGATCAGCTACTACCAGCACTACGCTTGCTCGACGTTCGAGCCGGGCTTCGTCGTGCGCGGCGGGCAGGAGCTTCGCTGCGAGAACCGCGCCGGCACCGCCCACGGCTGCTCGGTGACGGGCAGGCTCGTGCGCCGGCTGCCGGAGCCGCCGCAGCGAGCCGTGATTCTAGAGCCGTAGCGCGACCGCAACGAGCGGTTCCGCTGCATGCCGTAGCGCTTCGAGAACGGCCGCTGCGAGCGGTCGTGCTGCATGCCGTAGCGCTTCGAGAACGGCCGCTACCAGCGGTTGTGCTGCATGCCATAGCGCTTCGAGAACGGCCGCTACCAGCGGTTGTGCCGAGCACCGCAGAGCTTTGAGAACCGGCGCGGTGAGTGGTTCCGCTGAACGCCGTGGGGTTTCGACATCTCGCCGCTCACTGCCAATGCTCATGTACGGTTGGGTACGCTCCGCTTGGCAGATGCTGCGCTTGGCCACATCTGACGCGTGCTCGCGCGTTTTCCCGCGTGAAATATTGTGAGATTGAGGTTAGTGTCGTAACGCTTCCAGAATCCCCGCGATCCGGTCTTCGCATCCGGGCGGGGGCAGCGGGAACGTGACGCGTGCCGCGCGCCGGGCGTACCAGGTGTCGAGGACCGTCCCGATTTCGTCGTACGTCCCACTCGGGACGACTGCGTCCAAGAGACCATCGGGCAGCAGCCCGGCAAGGTCGTTCCACCGTCCTTCGCGCGTGAGCTCGCGCAGCTTCGGGCCGAGATCCTCGTAGCCAAGCAGCTCGAGCGTGGGCCAGTAGGCCGGTGTCGAATACAAAAACGCCATGAGTCCCCGAATGCGCTCGCGCTCGGCGGCGACTTCTTCGGCGGTCTCTCCGGTGGCAACGAGCGGGCACGCGACCACCGCCGCCGGGGCGGTCCGGCGCTCACCGGCGTCGAGAAGAGGGCGGACCACTTCGTCGAGAAATCGCGGGCTGCAATTGGTCGGGTGTGTGATCAG
>CAZQYE010000138.1:0-6231 GCA_964597375.1 uncultured Myxococcales bacterium | reverse complement strand
CCCGAGGCGGTTGCGGCCGCCCGCGAGTTCGTCAAGGAGAGCTTTGGCGCCAAATACGTGCCGGCCAAACCCAATCGCTTCCGTTCGAAGAAGAATGCGCAGGACGCCCACGAGGCGATCCGTCCGACCTCACTCGAGTATCCGCCGCAGGCGGTCGCCGACTATCTCAGCGCCGAGGAGCTCAAGCTCTACACGCTCATTTGGAACCGCTTCGTCGCCAGCCAGATGGCGCCGGCCCGCTTCGATCAGACCACGGTCGAGGTCGAGTCGGACGATTGCGTGTTCCGGGCGACGGGCCAGGTAATGCGGTTCGACGGTTTCTTGCGCCTTTACCAGGAGGGCAAGGATGCCCCCGACGAGGAAGACGAGACGGACGGCTTGCCGGATCTAGCCGAGGGACAGCCGCTCGACCTGCTCGGGCTCGAACCGAGCCAGCATTTCACGCAGCCGCCGCCTCGTTTCACGCAGGCGTCCCTGATTCGGGCGCTCGAAGAACAGGGCATCGGCCGGCCATCGACCTACGCGACGATCATGACGACGATCATCGACCGCGAGTACGTCCGCCAGGACGACCAGAAACGTTTGATGCCGACCGAGCTCGGGATTCTCGTCACCGACCTACTGGTCGGCTCGTTTCCCGACGTGCTCAACGTCGAGTTCACCGCCGAGCTCGAGAACGAGCTCGATGCGATCGAAGAAGGGCGTGAAGACTGGCAGGCGGTGACACGCAAGTTCTGGGAGCCGTTCAAGAACGATCTCGACAAGGCCGCCGTGTCCATGCGCGACGTCAAGCGGGAAGTCCGGGAAACGGACATTCCGTGCGAGAACTGCGGCCGCAACTTGATCATCAAGTGGGGTCGCAACGGCGAGTTCCTCGCTTGCCCGTCCTACCCGGACTGCAAGTTCACCTGCAACTTCACCCGCGACGAGGACGGGACGATCCGAGTCGAGACGCCCGAAGACACCGGCGAGACGTGCGACAAGTGCGGCAGCCCGATGGTCTACAAGTTCGGCCGCTTCGGCAAGTTCCTCGGCTGCTCGAACTATCCCGAGTGCAAGAACGTCAAGTCGACGAACAAGCCGGTGCCGATCGGCATTCCCTGTCCCCCCGAGCCGCTCGGATGCGGTGAAGGCGCGCTCGTCCGGCGCGTCTCGCGCCGCGGCAAAGTGTTCTACGGCTGCGACCGGTATCCCAAATGCACGTTTGCATCGTGGGACCGGCCGGTGCCGTTTCCGTGCCCGCAGTGCGACGCTCCCTTCGTCGTCGAGAAGACGACCAAGCGGGCCGGTACCGTGAGGCGGTGCGTGCGCGAGGACTGCGACTACAGCGAGAGCGTCGCGGACGGATTGGCAGTCGAGCCGTGAAGACTCCGGTCGTCGTCATTGGCGGGGGTCTCGCCGGTTGCGAGGCCGCCTATCAGCTCGCCCGGCGGGGCGTCGAGGTCGAGCTCTACGAAATGCGGCCGCAGCGCGGGACCGAAGCGCACGTGACCGCGGGACTCGCCGAGCTCGTCTGCTCCAACTCGTTTCGCGACGACAGTCTTTCGACCGCCGTCGGTGTGCTCAAGGCGGAAATGCGACGCCTCGGCTCCCTGCTCATGAAGGTTGCCGACGAGGTGCGGGTTCCTGCCGGCTCGGCGCTGGCGGTGGATCGCTCCGGGTTCAGCGACCGCGTGACCGAGGAGATCGAGCGATCCGATGGGATTCGCGTGGTCCGCGAGGAGGTGCAGGCGATTCCCGACGATCGCATCGTCATCGTCGCCAGCGGGCCGCTCACCTCGCCGTCGCTGAGCGACGCGCTGTCGCGCTTCGTCGGCGCACGTCACCTGTACTTCTACGACGCGATCTCTCCGATCGTCACGGCCGAGTCGGTCGACATGACGATCGCCTATCGCGCGGCGCGCTACGGCAAGGGCGGTGACGACTATGTCAACTGCCCGCTCGACGAGCAGCAGTACGAACGCTTGATCGACGAGATTCTGGCGGCGGAGACGATGGCGCTGAAGAGCTTCGAGCGCTGCGTCTACTTCGAAGGGTGCATGCCGATCGAGGAACTCGCGCGCCGCGGCCGCGAGACGTTACGCTTCGGGCCGATGAAACCCGTCGGGCTCGAAGATCCCCGGACCGGCGAGATGCCGCACGCCGTGGTCCAGCTCAGGCAGGACGACCGCGAAGGGCGCTTGCTGAGCATGGTCGGTTTCCAGACCAAGATGAAGTATCCCGAGCAGCGTCGCGTGTTCCGCATGATTCCGGGGTTGGCCGAGGCCGAGTTCGTTCGACTCGGCAGCTTGCACCGCAACACGTTCATCAACTCTCCCCGCATCCTGACGCCGGCGCTGACGGTGATCGGGCGCCCGTCGGTGTTCATCGCCGGCCAGCTCGTGGGTGTCGAGGGGTACGTCGAGTCGGCGGCGACGGGCTTGCTGTGCGGAATCAATGCGGCACGGCTGGTGGCCGGCGCTGCCGCGGTGGTACCGCCGCCGACGACGGCCCTCGGGTCGCTGATCGCCTACATCACCGACCGAAGTCGTAAGAATTTCCAGCCGATGAACGCAAACTTCGGACTGTTTGCGCCCCTGGCCAGGAAGCTGCGCGGACGGGCCAAGAAACAGGCGCTCGCCGAGCGGGCCCTCGAGGATCTGGGCGCTTGGATCACTGAGGCGGGGATTGAGAATCCAGGCTCGGTGTCGCGCAGGTCCAGTCTCTAGCGAGAAAAATTTACAAAACGCACCGGATTTTGTTGACAGGCAAGGGTCTCGGCCCGCATATTACTGTATCGCGCCGAGTGGATCGGTGCGAGGTCGAGTGCAGGGTCCATCGGACCGATTTGATGGAAGGAAGAAGGAGGAAGGGATGACCAAGCAGGATCTGATCGAAGCGGTTGCGAAGGCCACCGGGCTTTCCAAGCGTGGGGCGGCAGGTGCGGTTGACGCAACGATCGCAAGCATTGCCAAGGGTATCAAGAAGGACAAGCGGCTTTCCCTGTCCGGCTTTGGAACCTTCACGGTTCGCAAGCGCAAGGGCCGGGTCGGCCGTAATCCGCGGACCGGCGAGGAGATCAAAATCGCCGCGAGCAAGACGGTCGGCTTCAAGCCGGCACCGGCGCTGAAGACCGGGCTCTGAGGCTGCAAGTCGTAGCCGCTGTGCAAGCGGCGGTTACTCGAGCGAGCGGCGGTGGCCGTCGGGCCGCCGCCGCTTTTTTTTGCGTAGCGTCCGGATCGTCGCCGCGGCCGGGCCGCGGCGGCATCGTTGCCTTGCCGGCCTTCTACCGGCTCGAGGACGTTTCATGGACCGGGCCGCGCACCGCGGGCTTCCCTGATAGAATCGAGCGACGGATGGCGCACAGACGGACCAGCGGCACAGCGCTCGAGTTCTTGCCGGGCGTGGGCGCTCCCAAGTGGCGTGCGGCGCTCGCGGAGCAACTCGACCGTGCACCCTCGCGGGAGCACGCGCTTGCCGGCCTGCGCCGGCTCGCCGATGCCGGCGGGGAGCAGGCGCTCGCCGCATGGCCGATCGAACGCCTGGAGTCGCTGATCGTCGTTCTGGGCTCGAGCACCGCGCTCACGCGCCAGTTGGTCTCGGCGGGCCCCGCCTGGACCCAGCTTGCCGAACGCTGGAGCCGAAAGAATCCCACCGCCGAAGAGCTCGTCGAGCTGGCCGCCGTGCCCGAGGAGGCGGACCCCGACACGCTGGCCTCTGCGCTGCGGAGAATGGCCCGGCTCGAGATGTCACGCATCGGCGCGCGGGACCTGACCGGTGAGGCGTCGCTCGACGAGACTCTCGAGGCGATCACCCGTCTTGCCGACGTGTCGGTTGCGCTGGCCGTCGAGCACGTTCGCAGGTTCCTGGCGGGAAAGCTCGGCGAGGCGGTGGGCGAGGACGGCAGGCCGATCGGTTTCGTCGTGCTCGCACTCGGCAAACACGGCGGGATGGAGCTCAATTACAGCTCGGACATCGATGTCCTCTACCTTTACGATCACGACCAGGCCGCTTCCGGATCGCCGCAGCCGCGGGAGTTCTTCGCGCGACTCGCCGCCGAGGTCACGCGCGTGCTGAGTAAGCCGACCGATGAGGGGATCGTCTTTCGTGTCGACTTGCGGCTGCGTCCCGAAGGAGACGGCGGCCCGCTGATCAACTCGGTTGCCAACGCCCTGACGTATTACGAGGGTTGGGGCGATACTTGGGAACGAGGAGTTCTGATCAAGGCGCGCCCGGTCGCCGGCGACCACGAGGTCGGCGAGCGATTCATCGACGGTGTTCGTCCTTTCGTCTACCGCCGTCATCTCGACTACCAGACGATCGAAGACTTCCGCCACATGAAGCAGCGGATCGACGCGGAGGAAGTCGTGCGTGCGCGGCGCGGCCGCGACGTCAAGCTCGGCCGCGGGGGGATTCGCGAGCTCGAGTTCGTCGTACAGGTGTTGCAGCTCATCCACGGCGGGCACGATCCCGCGGTCCGCGTGGTCGGGACGCGCGCAGCGCTCGAGGCGCTCGAGAACGCCGGCTTCTTGTCGGCCGCCGAAGCGCGCGCGTTGGACGCCGCCTATAGGTTTCTGCGCAACGTGGAGCATGCGATTCAAATCGTCGAGCAGCGGCAGAGCCAACGGCTGCCCGACGACGAAGAGGGGCTGCGTTGGCTCGCGCGCCGGCTCGGCTATGGGTGTGGCAGGCGGGGCATGCCGGCAGGCGGCGACGAAGTCGCCGCGTTCGAGGCGGACTTCGAGCGCCATACCGGTGCCGTACGGGCGGCGTTCGTCAAGTTCCTCGAACTGCGCGCCGAAACCTCCGCTCCCATCGCCACGGAGGATGCCGATGCGGTTGCCGTGCTCGGGATGCTCGAGCGCGGCGACATCGAGGAGGCGGCCGCGGTTCTCGAAGAGATGGGCTTCCCCGACGGCGCTCGTGCGGCCGAACGCCTGCTGAGGCTCTACCGGGGCAGGATTGCGGCTCCTGCCAGCCCGCAGCGACGGCGAGCGGTCGAGTCGATGGCGCCCGCTTTGCTCAGGGCGACCGCCTCATCGGCCGATCCCGACAGCGCGCTCGATCGGATGGTCGACTTTCTCACCCGCACCGGCGCCCACACGAGCTATCTCGCCTTGCTGAGCGGCTCGCCGGCGACGATGAGGATTCTGCTGTCTCTGTTCGCGACCAGCCCGTATCTCGCCGCCCACTTGGTCGGGCATCCCGAGATCATCGACTCGCTCGTTCGCTCCGATCAGCTTCCCGTCGGCGGCGACCGCCAGGCGATCGGCGCCGAACTCGAGCGTGAACTCCAGGCGGCCGGGGACGAAGAAGAGGTCCTAGCGGTCCTGCGTCGCTTCCGCACGACCGAGCTCATTCGCATCGGCATGGCCGACCTCGGCGGAGTCTTGTCGCTCGAGCAGGTCCACGAGGCGCTGACGGCGCTCGCCGACGCATGCCTGAGCTGTGCCGTGGCGCAAGCTCGGAGGGAGCTCGAGAAAGGAACCGAGGCGAAGGACACTCCGGACCTGGAGTTCTGTGTGATCGGCCTGGGGAAGATGGGGGCCGGCGAGATGACGTACGGGTCGGACCTCGACTTGATGTTCGTCTATCGAAGCAACGCCGATGGGTTCGATGCCGCCGCGCACGGGTTCGCTACGCGCTGGGCGCAAAAGACGATGAACCTGCTGCAAGCCCGTACGCGAGACGGGATCGTTTACAAGATCGACGCCCGCCTGCGCCCCTCGGGCCGCTCCGGTCCGCTGGTTACCTCGCTGGCCCGCTTTTGTGCCTACCACAAGCGCGAGGCCGAGCTGTGGGAACGTCAGGCGCACACGAGGGCGCGGGTGGTCGTCGGCCCGCCCGATCTGGCCGAGACCGTCGAGCGGACGATCGCCGAGTTCGTCTATGGCCGCGGCCTCGACGCTGCTGGGGTCCGGGAGATCGACGAGTTGCGGCGCCGGGTCGAGCGGGAGTTGGCCAACGAGGGGCCGGCAACGGTCAACATCAAGACCGGCCGGGGAGGGATCGTCGACATCGAGTTTGTCGCCCAGATGCTCTTGCTGCGTTACGGACACGAACACCCGGAAGTACGCCGCCGCAGTACGATCGCCGCGCTCCAGGCCCTGCGCGATGCCGGTCTGCTCGAGCGCGGCCGAGCCGAGACCCTGCTGGCGCACTACCGCTTCTTGCGCCGGCTCGAAGCGCGGATGCGGCTCGAACGCGATCGTCCGGTTGAAGAGTTGGGCACGGATCCGCGCGTACTGGCAC
>CAZQYE010000137.1:0-6241 GCA_964597375.1 uncultured Myxococcales bacterium | reverse complement strand
TACTACCAGCTGATCGAGTCGGGCGGGCGGATGCTGATCGCCATGGCAGGTGCGATGAGCACCGCCGAGATCGGCCTTTCCCTGGCCGAGATGATTCGCCGCGGGAAAGTCCACGCAATCTCCTGCACGGGGGCGAATCTCGAAGAGGACTTGTTCAACCTGGTCGCCCACGACCATTACGTGCGCGTGCCCCATTACCGGGACCTGAGTCCCGAAGACGAGCACGAACTGCTCACCCGCCAGCTCAATCGGGTCACGGACACGTGTATTCCGGAGGAAGAGGCGTTCCGGCGCGTGGAGCGGGCGGTAATCGACGAATGGCGCGCGGCGGACGAGAAAGGCGAAAGGGCGCTGCCGCACGAGTTCCTGTACCGGGTTCTCCGCAGCGGAGTATTGTCGTCGTTCTACCAGATCGATCCTGCCGACAGTTGGCTCGTGGCGGCGTGTGAGAAGGATTTGCCGCTGTTCGTTCCCGGTTGGGAGGACTCTACGTTGGGCAACGTCTTTGCGGCGCACTGCATGCAGGGAACGATTCGGCATACCACGACGGTACTCGGTGGGATCGACTACATGATCCGATTGGCCGACTGGTATCGCGCGACGGCGGCCGAGGCGCCGATTGGATTCTTCCAGATCGGCGGAGGTATCGCCGGAGACTTTCCCATTTGCGTGGTGCCGATGTTGCGGCAGGATCTGCGCATCCGGGACACGCCGCTTTGGGCGTATTTCTGCCAGATCAGTGATTCGACGACGAGCTACGGCTCGTACTCGGGAGCAGTACCGAATGAAAAAATTACTTGGGAAAAGCTCGGCGTGGACACGCCGAAGTACATCATCGAGTCGGACGCGACCATCGTCGCGCCGCTGGTGTTTGCCTATGTCCTCGACCGGCAATCGGAGTAGGCTCCTGGCGCTGGCCGTACTGGCGGCGGTGTTTCCGCTCGTCGCAGGCTGCACTGCGACCCGGCCCGTGCTCTACCCCAACGCGAAATACGAACAGGTCGGTAGCGAGACGGCCCAACGCGACATCGACTACTGCCTCAGCATCGCCTCGCATCACACGGGCGGGGGTGCGGGCGAGACTGCGGAAGCGATGGCGACGAATGCCGGCGTAGGCGCTGCGGGCGGTGCCGCGGGCCGGGCGGCTGGTGGTGGCAGCGCCGGTCGCGGCGCGGCGGCGGGCGCCGCAAGTGCGGCGGCGCGCACCCTGTTTCGAGCGATTCTGCGGCCGCATGGGCCGTCGGCGGCCTACCGCCGGCTTGCGGAACGGTGTCTGCGCGAGCGCGGGTACGAGCCGATGGGCTGGCGCTGAGGATCGTAGCGTTCGCTAGCCCTTGAACCCGGGCGGCCGCCAGCCTTTCTCGTAGCAGTCCCTGCAGGCGGGGAACACCTTGGCCTTGCCGCTGTCTTCACCGAGCAGCGCCCACGTCTGCCGGCCGCTCGGGTCGGGATCGACCTCGGAGGGGATTTCTTTTCCGCACGCGGCGCACTTGGTTCGCAACGTCTTGTTTCCACTGATCGCCATTTTACGGGTGGCTCGCTACTCGAAACCGAGCCGCTTGCGCTCCTCCTTGTGCATTTTCTCCGTGATTCGAGAGCCCTTACCTAGGTGACGCACCGAGTGGGCTCCGCCTTCGGTGAAGAATTCGTCGTACGGTTTTGGGGGTTCGGGCTGCTCGGGCGGCGTGTCGCCGATCTTCACTCCGAGCAGGCGCTCGACGAGATCCGTGTCGTACATCCGGATCGCATCGTAGTCCGTCAGCAGCGCACACACTTCGACACACACGTAGCAGCCGATGCACTCTTGGAACCGATCCTGTACCGGTTGCAGGCCGCGCCCGGGCACGCTGCCGTCGGGCAGGTACTCGATGCATCCCACCGGGCAGAATTCAGGGCACTTGCCGCACGGGAAGCACAGGTCGACGTCGATGAAAGCGACCTGCCGGGGTCGCTTTTTCTTTCGACCCCACTCGCCGGGCCACACCGCTTCGGGAACGCGCTCCTCTCGCAACTTCGCGACGATGTGGTCCTTTCGACTACCGCTGTTCGTGTTGCCCGCCGCCACCTTAGTGGCTCCTTGCCCGACTCACTGGGCGCATCCGCCCCGGTTCGGCCCGTAACTTGTACCTGGAATACGAGGACCATTCGAGAGGCGAAGGCTCGGCCGGCCGTGCCGCTCGCGCTGCGTCCTACGCCGGGACTGCCGCGCTACCTGCCGGCCGACTCGGCATTCCCGCCGACCGGGACGCCCCGGGCCGCCCGCGGCGATTGCGAACGATCCCCCAAGTGAGTCGTACGCTCTCGAGTCCGCGGAGAATGCGGCGGGATGGGCCGGAGCTGGCGCTGGGCTTTCGCGAATCGAGGCGACAGTTTGCACACCGGCCGCTCCGGTTGGGCAAAGCTCTGCCCTGATGGCATGTTTTGTGGTACGCTCTTGGCGGGAGGCGATATGGCGCGCATGCAAGTAAACGACCCCTTGCTCTACCGTGCTCCGGAAACCGAGTCGGCTGCCGAGCGCAGGCGGTTCGAGCTCGAGGACTCCGGCTACAAGCGGGTGCCGAAGAAGTACCGGCCTTTCTATCGCAAATGGCTCGGGAAAAACGACGAGCTCGCTCCCAATGAAGTCTTGTGCCCGGTTTGCAAGGTGGTCATCCGTTCGGCGCACGAGCTGCGCCCGGGCGACCGCGTCTTTTGCCTGCCGTGCATGACGCGCCTTCTCGTCGTTCGAAGCGACGACGGGATGCTCATCGGTAAGCCGTTGCACTGACGGCCCGCGGTTCCTTGGCGCGCCCGGCCACAGCGCGCGTTGCCGCCGTTGTCGGCCGGCGCGTTGCGGCGAGGCGCACGTTCGTGCGGTTTCGGTAGCGGGACTGCGAGCCGGCTCATGACCGGCACCAAAGATCCGCTGGTTTCCCGATCGATTCGTAGACCGCGGCCGTCAGCCGGCCGGCGACCACCGCTAGACCGACGGAATCTCGAGCTCGTCGATCTTGCGGTATAGCGACGAGAGGCTGATGCCGAGCAGCTCCGCAGCACGACGCTTGTCGCCGCCGACGCGGTTGAGCACGTTCGTGATGTGGCTGCGCTCGTAAAGCCGGAGGGCACTCTTTAGGTCGTCGCCGATCACGGCTCCATCGCCGGCGTGCTCTCCGGCGACCCGCGCCGGTAGATCGTCCACGGTGATCCAGTCCCCCGAGCCGACGATCATCGCGTGCTCGATCACGTTGTCGAGCTCTCGAATGTTGCCCTTCCACGGCATGCTCATGAGGATCTTCATGGCGGCGTTCTCCACGCCTTTGAAGTGCCGGTTCATCTCGGTGTTGTGGCGCCGTACCAGGAACTCGACCAGTAGGGGAATGTCCTCGCGCCGCTCGCGCAAGGGGGGAATCGCGATGCCGAACACGTTGAGGCGGTAGTAGAGGTCCTCGCGGAACGTTCCTTCCTGACAGCACTGTTCGAGGTCGCGATTCGTTGCTGCGATGATCCGAACGTCGACTTTGACCGGCGTACTGCCGCCCACGGGCATGACTTCTTTTTCTTCGATGGCGCGCAGGAGCTTGACCTGAAGGGACATGGGAAGCTCGCCGACTTCATCGAGAAAAATCGTCCCGCCCCGGGCCCTTTGAAACAGTCCTTCCTGGGTGGTGACGGCACCGGTGAATGCACCGCGAATGTGACCGAACAGTTGGCTCTCGAGTAGGTTCTCGGGGATCGCACCGCAGTTGACGGGCAGAAAGATTCGGTCGCGGCGTTGGCTTTCGCGGTGGATGGCGCGGGCGACGACTTCTTTTCCGACGCCGCTCTCGCCGCTGATGAGAACGGTGGAGTTCGTCGGTGCCACTTTCCGGATCATCGCGGCGATATCCCGCATGGCGCGGCTTTCGCCCACGAGGTTTTCGAAGTCGTAACGCGACTCGACCTGACGTCGCAGGTGCTGGATCTGCCATGCCAGCTCGCGGCGTTCGAGCAGTCGTGCGATCTTGCCGAGGACGTCCTCGTAGACGAGCGGCTTGATCATGTAGTCGTGGGCGCCTTCGCGCAGGGCCTCCACGGCGGTCTCGACGCTTGCATGGGCGGTGATCAAGATTACGAGGGTCTGCGGGCAGCGCCGGCGTACCTCGCGCAACAACGTGACGCCGTCGATACCCGGCATCCGCAAGTCGGTGATCACGAGGTCGAACTCAGCGCTGTCGATGGCCTCGAGCGCTTCTTCACCCGACGCGGCAGCGGCGACTTGGTACCCCTCTTCGGTCAGTACGTCCGAGAGGCTTTCGCGGCTGGCGGGCTCATCGTCGACGACGAGGATGGAAGCTGCCATGAGGCCACTACTTTAGGGCCGGCTACCCGTTGCGACAACCGCCGGGGGCGATTGACTCGCTCGGCCGGCATTGCCAACGATGGGACATGGCACCCGAGCTGTCGCTTTGCCGCCGGTTGAACATCGACGAGGCCGATCTCGAGCGCCGGCTGAACTTTCTCGACTTCACCGAGGCCGACGCCCGCCGGCTCGGCGAACTTAGGGAGATGCTCGAGGAGATCTCCGGCGAGCTCGTGGATCGCTTCTACGCGTACCTGCGGTCGTTCGAGGAGACCGCCGTCTATTTGGAAGACGACGATCTGGTGGAAAAGTTGGCTGAGGCCCAACACCGCCACTTGCGCGAGCTCGCCGGCGGCGACTACGGCCTGGAGTTCGTGGAGAACCGCCTGCGCGTAGGCATGGCCCACGCGCGCATCAACGTCGAGCCGCGCTGGTATTTGGGCGCGTACGCGCTGCAGGAGCGCTGCATCCAGGCACACCTCATCCGCCGCTTTGCTTCCGACCCCGAGCGGCTCGAAGGTTATCTGAGCGCGCTTTCGAAGATCATCCTGTTCGACGTGACGCTGGCGATGGAGTCCTACATCGTGAGCGGCTACGTCGAGCGCTCTCTTGCCGAAGCGCATGCTCTCGAGGCGCAACGGGCGACCGATGCGCTCGATGCGCGTGATCGTGCCGAGGCCCGCCGTGAGGAGCTGCTCAGCATGGTCGTCCACGACATTCGCAGCCCGGTGACCGCGATCATGGCCACGGCCCGCGCCGGCCTCAGGCGTTATGGCGACGTGACGACGCCCCCGGGCAAGCAGTTCTCATTGATCGAGAGCAGCGGCACGCACGTGCTGCAAATCATCGACAACATTCTCACGGTCGCTCGCATGTCGCAGGGCGAGATTCCCGTGCGCCGCGAAGCGTTCGACGCCGCCGAGGTCGTCCGGTCGTGTGTCGAGCAGCTCGGTCCTTTCGCCCAGCAGACCGGGCACCGTGTCGTGGTCGAGGCCGGGGCCGAGGTGCCCGTTGCTTCGCTCGACAAGATGCTCGTCCGCCGAATCGTGGCAAACCTGCTCGTCAATGCCTTCCGCCACACCCCCACCGGCGGTAGCGTCCACGTCGGTTGCCGGCTCGACGGAAACGACTGTGTCATCGAAGTAGCCGACGACGGCCCCGGGATTCCTCCTAGACTGGCCGATCGGCTGTTCGAAAACCCAGGCGCCGCCGGGCTACGCAGCGAGGGCGCCTACCTCGACACGGGGCTTGGATTACCGTTTTGCCGCCTGGCCTGCGAGCGCCTGGGGGGGTCGATCGAGTTGGCACCACAGGCGGAAGGCGATGGCGCTCGCTTCGTCGTTCGCCTGCCGGCTGGCAGTACAAAAAAAGGCGCGCCCGAGAAAGGGCGCGCCTAAAAGAAGCGTTGGGGGTAGGGGCTTTTCTCGTAGCTACCCCAGAGGAGGACCAGGGGCTGGCGACCTTGCAAGTCTCGTCCGGGGAGGCTTGCGTACCTTTTTGAAGACGGTCCCCGCAAGGCCGCCTTTCCCTGGAATATGGTCCGAGGGGCCTCACCGAAGCATGCCCGACTGCCGCCTGCCGAGAGTCCCGGATCGACCCCGCGTTGGACCGCCTAGCATGTAGCAACTTGCTTGCCATATCGTCGGGTGGCCAAACGTAAGGAAAACGTGGAGAATTGAATCTTGGAGGACCCTAGGATTCCCGGAAACAGGAAAAAACGGCGCGAGGCGTCACCGAATTCGAGAAAACGCCGGCCCTGGCTCTGGCTTGAATATGGTTCATATATTGGTGCGTTGGCGCTCGCCGGGACCGTCCTCGCGGCCCCAGCGAAGGCGATGACGACGAATGGTTCCCATAGCGGGTGCGTAAACCAGCTCAGCACCCGCTATGGGAACCATTCGTCGTCATCGCCTTCGCTGGGGC
>CAZQYE010000136.1:0-6345 GCA_964597375.1 uncultured Myxococcales bacterium | reverse complement strand
GCCCGGGCGTCCGCCGAATTGACCAGGACCACCGGCTCGCCGCGCTGGAGATGAAGCATCAGCGCATGATCCCTCCATACCGCATGGATGCTCCAGCGCGTGTGTCCGCCGGTCATCGTAAACGGATGATCGCCGCCGGGTCTTGGAGGCCGCTTATAAGTCGGTAGCTCCTCGCCGAGTTCGAGGAACCACGGGTGGTCGATGTAGAACTGCTGTCGCCCCGTCAGCGTCGGGTACGGCTGCTTTTTCTCGACATTGTGGCGAAGCGGCACGACCGGCTCACCCTTTATATAGTCGGAGTGCACGCCGCCGCCTTCCTGCGGGCCGAGGCCTTCGAGTGGCAGCGCGCCGCCCGAGCGCCGCAGATCGTCGGCCGATATGCCGCGGGTCGCGCCCGAAACCTTGAGGATGAACTCGAAGACCTTTTCGTCGTCGGCCGGACCGAAGCGGCCGCCGTCGGTGAACCGATCGCCGAGATCGACGAGCGAGCAGTCGTCGCCACGGAAACCGCGAACGCTCTCGAGCCCGCGCTCGCGCGCAACCCGAGCGACCCGTTCGGCGAGCAGTGCGAAGATCTCCCATTCGGACTTCGACTCGCCGAGTGGAGGGACCGCACGGTCCGCCATCGTAAGATACGGGGTGAACGCGGGAATGTACTTGATGCCGATCTTCTCGTACCAACCTGCTGCCGGAAGCAGGATGTCCGCGTGGCGTGCCGTCTCGCTCATCCGCATCGTGACGTCGACGACCAGACGCGCGCGCGCGAACAGTCCGTCGCGCAGGCGATCGCCCATGCGCGCGTGCCGGAGAACGTTGCCGCAAACCGACACGATCGCTTCGGGCGGGCTGCCCGGAGGCGCCCCCACCGAGAAATGTCCCTTCGAGATCGCCTCATCGAGATAGGCCGCCGGCGGGCGCGGGAGCGCCGGATCAGCCCAGGCCGGATCGGTCTGGTGTTCGGCCAACTCTCCGTGCACCGCGTGGAACAGCGTGCTCGACACGAACATCGTCATGAAGCGGTTGCGCACCTCGACCGGGTCGAGGAACGACTGCACGCCGAGCAGAATAAGATGCCCGATGTCGAGCTTGTCCTGCATGGCCACGAGCGCCATCCCGTCGAGCGCAAGAAACGCGAGCGAGCGCCAACCTCCGCCGGCCTTGCCGAGGTTTCCGGTCAGCGACGCGAGCAGGATCTGGGCGCGCTGCGCTAGGTCGGAGTGGTAGTTCTTGCACATGCCGTACTGGGCGATGATCAACGCTGCATCGGCAGCGGCGAATTCCCGGGCGAAGCGACGGATCAGGCTCGCCGACACGTCCGTTTCACGGCTCGCCCATTCCGGGGTAAGGCGCTCGAGGCGTTCGCGTAGGATGTCGAACACCGGGCGTACCGTGGTGGAGCCTCGGCCGGCAAGCTCCACTTGCGTGCGGCCACGAAGCGCCGCGCGTACACCGTCGGGCAGTCGCAACGTCTTTTCGTCGCTTCCCCGGCAGCCCGGCGCCCAGCGGATTTTTCCGGTGGCTTCGTCGAGATACGCGAATACGTCTTCCGCCCCGCCCTTTTCGACGTCGGAGCGGCGCAAAAAGCGTCCGTTGTCTTCACGAACGAGGAACGGTAGGTCGGTCTGTTCGCGGATGTAGTCGGCGTCGTGCAGGCCTTCGGAGACGACCACGTGGCATGCGGCAAGGGCGATCGCAGCGTCGCTTCCCGGACGCACCGGGAGCCACAGGTCCGTATGGATGGCGCTTTGGTTGTAGTCGGGAGCAATCGCAACGACACGGGCGCCGCGATAACGCGCTTCGTTTAGAAAGTGCGCATCAGGAATCCGCGTGCAGGTCGGGTTGAACGCCCACAGGACGATGTAGTCCGAGCGGAACCAGTCGTCCGAGCTTCCGCCCACGCGCGGCTCACCAAGCGTGATCGTACCGCCCACCGGCAGGTCGCCGACCATCGCGTTCACGTCGACGATCGGCGCACCGATCTGCCGGAAAAACCTGAGCGACCCGCTCATCGTGGGGCCGAAGTCTAGGTGGCCGCCCATCTCGCACACGACGCCTTCGCCGCCACGGTCGGCCAGCACGTCGACGAGCCCCCGGGCCACTTCGTCGAGGGCTTCATCCCAGGAGATGCGCTTCCATCGACCCGAGCCCCGCGGCCCGACGCGGCGCAGCGGATGCGTTACGCGCGAGGGCGCCAGCGACAGGTCGCTGTAAGAAGCGCCTTTCTGGCAGCCGCGCGGGTTGAAATCTGGAACGCCGGCAGGCGATTCCAGGTATGGCGCTGACTGCTCTTCGCGCCAGACGATGCCGTCACGCACGTAGAGGTTCCACGCGCAGGCGGACACGCAGTTGGCGCAAGTGTGCGTGCCGCGCGCGATGCGGTCCCACCGCCATGCTTCGCGGTAGACGTCGCGCCAGTCGCCGTACTTGGGTGGCCCCGGTGTGAACGCGATTTCGGGCGGTTGTTTTTCGGCGGGCCGTAGTTTCCAGAGCCCGAGCGCTAGGGCCGTCGCGCCCGCCGCGCCGGCAACGAGAAACGTCCGCCGTTTGATCCTGAGGCCGCGCGACCGCTCGCTCGCCATACGCCCCTCCTCGAAAGTTGGCGTCCCCGGTCGGGCGCCATCGTCTTACAGCGGCGGCGTTGAGTCCAGGAGGACGCCGCGAGCCGAGCAGCCGAACGACCAGGTGCAACGGCGTTTGTGGAGCGGAAGGCGCCCGCGCAGCCGAACGATACGCGCCAAGGTCGGCGAGCATATACCTGCAACGTCTAGCCCGTCGAGCACCAACGCGCAGGGCAATGATGCAGCGAGATGCTGGGCGGCGCGGCCACGAGACTCGAGCACGGGTGCTCGGGCGGCCGCCGCAACGTAAGCAGCGTTTTGCGGCGGCCGCCCGCTGATTCGGAATTAGGCCTGCGCCGGTTTACGGCGTCTCTCTATGGTGTCACGCACATGCCGATGCAGTCGGCGCCGCCGGCGTTTGGATCGCAGTCGTCACCCGGCCAGTCCACGCAGACCATGCCGTCGGGACACGGCAAGCCGGCTATCCCACCGCAGAAGATCGGCGGGATTGGAATCGCCCGGCACTTTCGCGCCGCCCACCGGCCCGTGACGATCACGTCGTCGTTCGCCTCACTGCGCAATGTGAGCTGCCCCTTGCCCGCCGGCAGATCGATCGGCGCTGGGCTGATCGCAGACTTTGCAGTCTTGACCACGAACAGAGCGTCGAAATGGCCGGCATCAAGGCGCGGTGCCGCCACGTCCGTGTTCGGCGTCATCGCACAGCCCCGGCACTCGCCGGCGAAAGCGTGCGCGCGCACGCGGTCTCCCGCCAGCTTGCGCACCTCGGTCACGCCGGTGTTCCCGAACGCAACGGTCCGTGGGAGGCCCGGGCACGCGTCCAGGCGAAAGACCACCTGGCGTTGCTTGATGTTGGTCGCATCGACATCGCTCGCCGCGAGAACCTTCCCTTCACACTTGTAGCGTCCGATCACGTCGGCCGTCGGCCGCTCGGCCAGCACCACGTACTTCAGTAGGAGCGCGCACTCGACTGCGGCCGTATCAGTCTGTGCCGAGGTTTTCGCGGCTGGCGCCAGCGCCAGCACGAGGGCACTCAGGGCAATCCATTTTCTCATGGCAACCCTCCTTGCCGTCGGAGAACGGCCCGAGAACGAGCTCTTACTTGCTAACGCCCCCGGTTGGGGGTTGTCAAGAGTGATTCTACCCCTGCAAAATCAACCACTTGGAAAAGGTGCTTATCCCTGTCAATCGACGAAGCCGGGGGCGGGAGCGCTGCACAGGACGTCGTTGGCGTGCATCGTATCGAAATACTCGTGCAGCTCGCGAATCTTGCCGTCGCGGAAGAACAAGACGAACGTGTAGCGCTGGTTGTATGTCTTGCCGCTTACGTGTTTGCCGTGGGACTCGGCCTCGACGGCCACGCGGTCCTCTTCGGCGGTCATCGTGCGCGCTGAAAATTTCAGTCCCTCGGGAAACACGCTGTGGACCCCCGAGATCATCGCGCCGATCTCGGCGCGCGGGTGCTCGCCGGAAAACGGCAACGAGCCGGCCGTCCAGCACACGAAGTCATCGGTGTACAGCTCGAGCACTCCATCGGCGTCGCCGGCGGACAGCCTTTCGAGAAACGCCTGTGCCACTTGCTTGTTCCGTTCGAGATCACTCATTTTCATGCCTCCAGGAGCGTTGCGCTGTCGGTGAAAACGCTCCGGCGCACCGCCCGGGCTCGTCTCGTGCGCGGCACTATCGTTGCCTGCCCTAGCAAGCACTCCGGCGCACCGCCGGCGCAAGCGCTCCGGCACGCCGCCCGCGCCCGTCTCGCACGCGGCACTACTGTTGCCTGCCGGCGCAAGCCGTCGCAATGCCCGCGCCGATGTTGCCCGGCCGCCCAGATCCGCGCAGCCCCACGGGGAACGCCGTTTACCACCTAGTGCGGGTGTTGGCTATGATGCGTCCGTGCCGGGCACGACCGACGGATTCCTTGCACAGACCACGGCAGACACCGCACTTGCGGGAAACCTATGGGCTGCCAGTGGAGCAATGTATTTGACGGGGGAGGCCGGCGGGCCGCCGCATTCCCGACCGGCCTCCCCTGCTGTTTGCGCGCTTCGGGCTATCGAGGCGCTGCGGGCACTAACGGGCGGCAACATTCCCGAGGACGTAGACGGGCCGGCGCTTCTAGGCGAACGTGCCGCCGTCTTCGGTTTCGAGCGCCGGGGGCAGGTCTCGCCCTCGGGAAGCTGCCACCTTCTGCGGGCGGCCGATTCCTGGGTCGCCGTCAACCTGCCCCGCCAAGACGACCTCGCACTGCTTGCAGCCTGGCTTGGCGCCGAGCCGTCCGGGGATGTTTGGCGGTTTGTCGCCAAGCGCATTGCAAGATTGCCGGCAGAGAAAGCCGTTGCACGCGCTCGCCTGCTCGGCCTCGCCGTAGCGCGTGTCGGCGAGTTCGGGCCATACGAAATCGCCGGCAAGAGTGCTCGGAGCCGGCCGGGCGACAGCGATGGCAAGACCGTTCGCTCGCTGCTTGAACCGCTCCGGCGAACCGTGCAGTGCGATTCGGAGAATCATCAGCCGCGTTCATCGCGTCACGGGCACGGCGCCCCCGGGAACACAAAGTTTTCCCAGCCGGCCGAAGATGCTCTTAGCACGTGGCTCGACGACGCGGAACGTTGGCTGCACATCGCCGCAGTCGGCAAACCAGCGGCCACCGGCGAACGAGGCGCTTTCGGCCAAAGAAACGATTCCCTTGCTGGGTCGAACGCCGGCGCGTTTGGCGTGCCTCTAAGAAAGTGGCCGGCAGCGGAATCTGCAGAAACGTCTGGCCGGGTAGGTGATCGGCGGCCTCTCGTCGTCGATCTTTCGGCGCTTTGGGCGGGCCCGCTCTGCGCGCACCTGCTTGGCCTTGCCGGCGCGCGGGTCATCAAAGTCGAAAGCACGCGCCGCCCCGATGGCGCGCGAAGCGGCCCGGCGGCCTTCTACGACTTGCTCAACGCCGGCAAGGAAAGCGTCGCTCTCGACTTTCGCAACACGGATCACCTGCGCGTGCTCGAGCGGCTGATCGAACGCGCCGATGTGGTCGTCGAAGCCTCCCGCCCACGCGCGCTCGAGCAGCTTGGCATCGACGCCGAGCATGTCGTTCGCTCTCGGCCGGGACTGGTATGGGTGAGCATCACTGGTTACGGGCGCGATGAACCGATGAGAAACTGGTGCGCGTTCGGCGACGATGCGGCCGCAGCTGGCGGTCTGGTAGCGGGCAGCACGGATCGGCCGTTGTTTTGCAGCGATGCGATCGCCGATCCACTGACTGGAATGCATGCGGCGGCTGCGGCGGTTGCCGCGTGGCGCACCGGCCGCGCATGCCTGCTCGATGTAGCGATGGCGCGTGTCGCCGCGTATGTCGCCGCGTTCGATACGCAGCCGCAGTCGGTGGGTGGTGGTCGCAACGTGCCGGCCAAGGAGAACGAATATGACGCCCGCCGGGCGGGCGCGGAGCCGCCGGAGGCGGGTCAGCCAACACGCGTGGCTGTCGCGCGGCCGCGCGCACGCAAGCCCGCCGGCCGCGCTCGGCCCATGGGCGTCGATACGAAGGCTATCGCGCGTGAGCTCGAGCAAGCGGGGGTACGACGGTGCTGATTCGCAGAGCCGAGGTGTTCGGACTCGGCCCGGCGGACGTGCGCATCGAGGGCGGGACGATCATCGAAGTTGCGCCGCGACTGTCGCGCAAACCCAGCGAAGAAGTATTCGAGGCCGGCGGTGGGGCTCTGATCCCCGG
This sequence comes from uncultured Myxococcales bacterium, assembly GCA_964597375.1. Lineage (GTDB taxonomy): Bacteria > Desulfobacterota > Binatia > UBA1149 > SPBQ01 > CAZQYE01. Next base: position 60 of record CAZQYE010000136.1, on the reverse strand, counting down.
ACTGCACGACCACCACATTCATCTGCGTGCGCTGGCAGCCGCGGGCCAGTCGGTGCGCTG
>CAZQYE010000135.1:0-6364 GCA_964597375.1 uncultured Myxococcales bacterium | reverse complement strand
GCCCTGGCCGCAGGCCCCTGCGACACGAAGACTCCGACGATCCTCGGGACCCCAGGCGACGACGTCCTGACGGGCACGCCCGGGCCCGACGTCATCTTCGGCCTCGGCGGCAACGACATCCTCGACGGTCTCGGTGGGGACGATGTCCTGTGTGGGGGAGACGGAGACGACACCCTCCGCGGCGGCGACGGCCTCGATCTGCTCTACGGGGGGTTGGGAGCAGACCACCTGCAGGGCGAGGCTGGAGACGATGGGCTTTACGGCGGTGCGGGCGACGACGTGCTCGATGGCGGCCCTGGTGATGACCGCCTCGAGGGCGAAGCCGGAAGCGACACCCTCAGCGGAAACGAGGGCAACGACGACCTGCTCGGCGGCCCGGGCGACGACACCCTAGACGGGGGACCCGGGTCTTTCGATAGCGCACTCTATGGCGGCGCTCCCGGTCCGGTGGTCGTGCGGCTCGCGGCGGGAACGGCAACTGGAGATGGAGCGGACACCCTCGTCGGAATCGAATCCATCTCGGGCTCCGGATTCGACGACGACATCACGGGCGACTCTTCGGCCAACGGGCTCGACGGCGGCCCGGGCAACGACACGATCCGCGGGGCAGACGGCCCCGACCGCCTCAGTGGCGGCGACGGAAACGACTTGCTCTACGGCGAGGGAGGAAGCGACCGCCTTTTCGGCGGCCCGGGTGACGACGTGCTCGAGGGCGGCCCGGGCGACGACGCGCTGCTCGGCGAAGACGGCAACGACGTACTGCGCGGCGGGGACGGAAACGACAGCATGTACGGGCTCTGTTCCGTATCCGTCGATTCGCTCGGCAACATTACCTGGGGCTTCAACCCTGGATCGGACCCAGGGGACGACGTGATGGAAGGTGGCCCAGGCCACGACTGTTTCGTCGACGGGCAGGGCCACGACGTCTTCGACGGCGGCGACGGCTCGGACTTCTTGTTCGCCTCCGGAGTTGCAGACTCGATGGGAGATGAGCTGCGGGGTGGACCCGGCTGGATTGACGCCCTGTACAGCAGCAGCGGCGACGACGTGATCGACGGCGGACCCGGCTGGTGGGACACCGTCTACTACACGTCCTCGCAGGGTCCGGTCACGGTGGACCTAGCCGCCGGCACGGCCACCGGCCACGGAACGGACACGCTCACTGGAATCGAGGACGTACGCGGATCGCGCTACGACGACACGCTTCTCGGCAGTGACCTGGGCGACCGCCTTTGGGGAGACGCCGGAGACGATTTCATCGACGGCCGCGCCGGCTTCGACACGCTCGGCTCGTTCTGCATAGGTGGAGCGCTCGACCCCGGCTGTGAGCTGGACACGGGGAACAACACGTTCATCGGCGGCCCGGGCGACGACACGATCGGTCCCTCGGGTACCGGCGACGATACGGTCGACGGCGGCGAGGGAACCGACAAGGCGTTCTTCTTCGCGTCGCCAAACCGCATCGTTGCCGATTTAGCCGCCGGAACGGCCACCGCATACGACGCCGGCGGCACGCCCGTAGCCCACGACACGCTCGTTTCGATCGAGAACGCCGTGGGCAGCCGCCTCGACGATCAGATCGCGGGCACCGACGGGCCTAACCAACTCGAAGGCTCGGCCGGTAGCGACGTACTCGATGCCCGCGGCGGCGACGATACGCTGATCCTCGACGACACGACCTACGACCCGCCCGGCGACGACACGGCCGACGGGGGGCCGGGCATCGACGCGATCACCTTCGCTTCGAGCAAGACCGGGATCGTTCTCGACTTGGCCGCCGGCACGTGCACCGGCGAGGGAACCGATGCCGTGAGCGGCATCGAGAACGTCACGGGGACTCGGTTCGGCGACGAGATCACGGGCAACGACGCGGACAACCAGATCGATGCCGGGGACGGCAACGACGTCGTGCGCGGCGGCGCCGGCAACGACCAGCTCCTGGCCGGAAGCGGAACCGATCAGCTCTTTGGGGAAGCCGGGGATGACTTGCTCGGGCCCGGCTACAGCGCGGCAGCGTTTTACAGCGGAACGCCGGACGGGGACGATGCCGCCGACGGCGGCCCCGGCACGGACACGGTGCTCATCTGGTCGCTCGGCCCGGTCTCGATCGACCTGGCCGCTGGCACGGCCACCGGACAGGGAAACGACACGCTGGCCGCTATCGAGAACGCGATCAGTGGAGCCGGCGACGACACTCTGCTCGGGGACGCAGGCCCCAATGAGCTGCACGGCTACTACGGTGACGACTACATTGACGGTCGCGGCGGCGCGGACGTCCTCGACGGCGGATTCGACTCCAAGGTACCGCAAGCCGACGACGGCACGGACACCTGCGTGAGCGACCGGCCGGCCGACGTGCGCATCTCGTGTGAACTCGGGCCTACGGTGCCGCCGGGAAGCACGACGACGATCCCGCAAACGACGACGACCACCGCGCCGGTCACCGCGAGCTCCAGCACCACGAGTTCGACCACCACGACGATGCCTGCGGCCGCCACCTCGACGACGACCACGACCGTGCCGAGCGGACGCTGCGCGCAGCCCGTCACCAGCGGTCCGCGCCCAACGGCCACCGACTGCTTGTTCATCCTGCAGGCGGCCGTCGGGCTTGTTACCTGCGACCCCGTTTGCGTATGCGAGCCCATGGGTTCGGCTCCCGTGACAGCCACCGATGCGCTCGCCTGCCTGAAGGCCGCCGTCCGCCTGCCCGTGGCTCTCAACTGCCCGCCTCCGTGCACTGCGGCGCCCGGCCTAGGCGCCAGCGCTCGGTGCGCGCCGGCGGCGCGGTCGCCAGCCGAGCGACCCGGCGCGCCGACTGTCCAAGGCGCCGGGCCGGTGGTCTCGCTCGCAGGCGGCTGGTTCGCAGTGCGCGTATCCCGGCCAGCCGGCGGCGCGGCGGGCGGCGATCCTTGGGCGCGCCGTGCTGGACGGACACCGCAACTGGCTCGACAGTGCCGAGAGGACGGAAAGTGACCAAGGCTTTTACGCTTGCGCACACTGCGCGCGGCCTCGTACGCCAACTGGCGATCCTTGCAGCGGGTCTGGCCTTTACCCTACCCGCCGCGATCCAGGCCGGTGCTGTAACCCCCACGCTGCTCGACGAAGGGACATCGCTGTCGGATGTGAGTTCCCCTGTCATCGACGATACGGGCGCCGTGTACTGGCTGAGCCACCAATCAGAGCTGCACTCGTCGCTCGCCGGAATCCTAGCCTCCGATCCACGAACCGTTGCCGAGGCCGGCGACTGGCCGCTGCTCGGCGACATCGCCGACAGCCGCCGCGGAACGATCCTGCTCCTCGGGACCCTCATGGTCCCGCGGCCCCCACCGCTTGGTGGTTTCGGCCACCTGGGCGCCGTCTACCTGTACCCCGGTCTGGTGCGCGTCCTCTACTACGGGTCGGACATCCCCGGTTTTCCGACGCCGGTCGAGCCCGGGGACCTGCGGATGGGCTGGCCCGAGTTCGACTCGGACGGTACGATCGTATTTGCCCCCCTCGACACCAGCGACTTTCACGCGATCCACTACGCCATTGCACGCGCGACGGCAGCGGGGTCGGTTACCGTCCTGGTCGAAAGTGGCGTGACGCCGGTACCGGGCACCGCCGGCGTACCGTTCACGCTGGTTTCCGACCCCGTGGTCTCGCGCGGGATCGTCTTGTTCTATGGCGAGGCTGCCTCGATCGGCCGCAGAGGCGTCTACCAACTGTCCGGCGGCTCGCTCTCGGCGGTAGTGGACAACACCACCGTCCTGCCGGGGGAAAGCACCCCAGCGCCCATTCTGAGCAAGCGCAGCGTTGACTACGCTGCCGACGGTGCGGACGTCGTCGTGGCGATCAGGGAAAAGCCGCGCAGCGGGGTCTTCAAGCGCGTTGGCGGCACCTGGACTCGCGTCGCGGGCGCTGGCGATCCCATCCCCGGGGGCGCTGGCGATTTCTTGGACTTTGCCGAGCCGGCTATCCGCGACGGAGTCGTGGTCTTCAAAGGCGGGCGCAACAACCAGTTCCTGCCCCCGCTCGAGGACGGATTCTTCACCGACGCGCGCGGGACGCTCGAGGCGATCGTCACCCTGACCGACGACTTTGGAAGCCACCACCCGAACTCGCTCGGGGGTGCCCGCGGTGGCCGCTATTTCAACGGTAGCGGGATCGCTTTCCGTGCTACAGAGGGCTTTGCGTGGGTAGGCGCCTATCGTATCGCTGTTCCCGGCCTCGAAACTGCCAGGTGCGGCCGCCCCGTGGGCGGCGGCGCAACGCCGCGGGCCAGCGATGCCTTGTTCGTGCTGAAGGCTGCCGTGGGCGCCGCCTCTTGCGCCCCTTGCGTCTGTGACGTCGATGGCAGTGGCGGCTCCGCACCGGTGACCGCAAGCGATGCCTTGCGCGTACTGAAAAAGGCCGTCGGCCAAAGTGTCTCCTTTTCGTGTGCGAAATGCTGAAGCGCACCAGGGGGCGAACGGCGGGCATTTCCCGGCCGGTACTAGGTCTCGGCTTCATCGCTGCGAGTTGCATGTGGAGGAAGTCAGATGAGCAGTCACCTTGGATTTGAAGCCGAGGAGTTCGGGCCCATGGTTCACCCGAGGCACTCACCTGGAAAGAAAGTGCTGGCGGCAGGTGCCGCCCTCATGCTCGTCGTTGGTACCCAGATCACTGCGACCGCGGCCGCGACAGGGCAGACGCTCGAGTGTGGTGACTTCAACGCCAGCGGGGCGATCACCGCGACCGACGCTTTGAGTGCTCTCCAAAAGGCGGTTGGGATCCAGGGCGTTGAGCTTTGGTGCCCCTCCTCGGCGTTTCCCGCCAGCGGCCAGGTGGCCTCCGCCGGTCCAGGCTCGGACGGCGATTTGCGCAAAGGAGCCCCGCTTCGCTACGTGGACAACGGCGATGGAACCGTTACGGACCTCAACACGGGGCTGATGTGGGAGAAAAAGAGCGACGATGGGTCCGTCCACGACCGCGACAACGCCTACACGTGGGGCCAGGCCCAGGCGCCGTACACGATGAACGGGACGATGGTCACGGACTTCCTGGCCGCTTTGAACACGCCCCCCTGCTTTGCCGGCCACTGCGACTGGCGCATCCCGAACGTGCGCGAGCTTTACAGTATCATGAGCTACCGGCTCGACCAGACTGCTTCGGCCGAACCGGCCTTCGACAGCGCTTGCGCCCCCGGCTGCACGGTAACCGCGTGCAGTTGCACGAGCCCGACGGATCCCCTGGCCACCCCGGCTGGCTACTGGAGCTCGACGACCGTCACCTCGGCGCCGGCTTCCGCTTGGGTGGTCACCTTCGCGCTGCTCTCGGGTGTGAACCCGACAGAGGGGGTGAGCAAGGACGCCGCTCGCCAGGTGCGGGCCGTGCGAACCGTGCCGCTTCCCCCCGGGCCGCATGCGGCGGCGTGCGGGGACGTGGACGCCGGAGGATCGGTCGCTGCAACCGACGCCCTGATCGTTCTCAAGAAGGCCGTCGGCCTGGACGTCGGAGTCCTGGCTTGCCCGGCGCGAACCTTTCCCGCCACCGGCCAGACGATCTCGTACGGTCCCGGCTCCGACGGCGACGTCCGCGCCGGAGCGCCGCTTGCGTTCATCGACAACGGGGACGGCACGATCACGGATCCCAACACCGGCCTGATGTGGGAGCGCAAGAGCAACGACGGATCCGTCCACGATCGCAACCTAGTATACGGGTGGAGTAATGGCTGGAGCGGACCGGGCGCATGGGGGTTCGGTGGCACGATCGTCACCGATTTCCTTGCCACCCTGAACACGCCCCCCTGCTTTGCCGGCCACTGCGATTGGCGGATTCCCAACGCGCGCGAACTCGAAAGCATCATCGACTACGGCCGCTCTGACCCGGCTTTGCCGCCGCCCTTCGTCAAGAACTGCCACAGCGGATGTGCGGTGACCGCGTGTGGCTGTTCGCCCGCGGGCGTTCTCTGGTCTTCCACCACCGCCGGCGGTGTTTCGTTCTCGCTTCGGGCGGGCAAATCTGTTCCGCCGCCAAGCGCGCTAGTCGACCCGACGACGATGAACGCCGCGGCCGTGGCAAACGTGGCGGGCGCCGGCACAATAGACCGTTGGCCAAAACCGCTTTGGAGTTTCGTACTGGCCGTGCGCAACGTCGAGTGAGGCCGAGGGTGCTCAGGCCGCCGGACAGTGCATCTGCACCGGCAAGCCGACGGCCTGCTTTAGGATCCTCAGGGCGTCGGTTGCCGTCACAAGAGAGTTTCCATCGGCGTCGCACCGGGGCAGGCCGCAGTCGTAGCTGCCGACGGCAGTCTTCAGGGCCGCCAGGGCATCCGACGAGGTGACCTTACCGTCGCCGTTGGCGTCGCCGCAGACCGATGGCGACCAGTCAGCCCCCGTAAGCT
>CAZQYE010000134.1:3105-6441 GCA_964597375.1 uncultured Myxococcales bacterium | reverse complement strand
CGGACAAGAACCTCGTCACCGTCGAGGACCCGGTCGAGTACAAGATGGACGGCGTCAACCAGGTTCAGACTCACGCCGAGATCGGCATGACGTTTGCGGCGACGCTACGCTCGTTCCTGCGGCAAGACCCCGACGTGATCATGGTCGGTGAGGTGCGCGACCAGGAGACGGCTCAGATTTGCCTGCGTGCCGCGCTGACCGGCCACTTGGTGCTTTCGACGCTGCACACGAACAGCGCACTGGCGGCGATCGACCGTCTCGTCGACATGGGCATCGAGCCGTTCATGGTCGCATCCACGATGCGGATGGTCGAGGCTCAGCGTCTGATCCGGCGGTTGTGCGAAAAGTGCAAAGAACCGTACACACCCGTTCCTGAGGACGCCGAGAAGTATGGTCTCGATCCCGCAAAGGAGATCTACCGGGCGGTCGGGTGCGATGCCTGCAACGGCGTCGGATACAAGGGGCGAGTAGGTATCTTCGAGGTGATTCAAATCACGCCGACCCTGCGCGACATGATTCAGAAAAAAGCGTCGCTTGCCGAGCTGCAGGAAGCAGCCGAGAAAGAGGGCATGTCGAGCCTGATGACGAACGCGCTCGACAAAGTGCAACAGGGCATCACGAGCCTCGACGAGGCCATCAAGTCGATCGCCGAGGGCGGCGAGTAGGAGGCCGGAATGGCACCGCAAGCGGCAACGATGAGCGCAGGCGGCACCGTCAATCTCGGCGCCCGGCTGAAGAGCAAGAAGCACAAAGCGATCAAGATCGACGACATCATCTCGTTCTTCGGCCAGCTCAGTACGCTGGTAACCGCGGGAACGCCGCTGCTGCGGTCTCTTCAGGTGGCAGGCGAACAGTCCGAGAGCGAGAAGTTCATTTCGATTTTGCGCCAGATCGCGCACGACGTTGCTTCGGGCGGCACGCTCCATGAGTCGATGCTCAAGCATCCAAAGATCTTCGAATCGCAATGGGTCGAGATGATCAAAGCGGGAGAGCGTAGCGGCCGGCTCGCCGAGGCGGTATCCGAGCTGACCGAGTACATCAAGATCCGCCGAGCGGTCCGCGGGAAGGTCGTCTCGGCGATGATCTACCCGCTGATCATGATCTGCGTCTTGATTGCATCGCTGGTCGTGATGCTTGGCAAGGTGGTCCCCACGTTTGCCGAGTTCTTGCAGGACTTCGGCGGCCAGCTCCCCGGCATTACGGTTGCGGTCATCGGCGCCTCGGAGTTCGTACAGACCCACTTCATGCATCTGGTGATCTCGCCGATCGTCGCCGCTTTGGCGCTCAAGCGCTATTTCAAGACCGACTCGGGACGCCGCCAGAAAGAAGCGTTGATGCTCAAGATTCCGCTCGTGGGCCAGCTCGTCGTCGAGTCGACGATGGAACGGTTCGCCCACAACTTGGCCCTACTGCTGAAGAGCGGGACGCCGCTGCTTGAGTCATTGCGCACGATGCCCGAGCTGTTCGAGAATCAAGGTATTTACGGCCCCACGTTCTCGTGGATCTACCACAACGTGCAAAAGGGCGGTGGGTTGGCCAGCTCGCTCGAGCGAACCGGCCTGTTCACGCCGATGGTCGTGAGCATGGTCATGGTCGGCGAGGAGTCGGGTACGTTGATCGACGTGCTCGAGGAAATCGCCTTGTTCTATCGGGCCAAAGTCGACGTTCTAGTGACACGCCTGACGGGCATGATGGAGCCGATCATCGTCATCGTCATGGGCGCTTCGGTGGGCGTGATCTTGATGTCCGTGTACCTGCCGATGTTCCAGATGGCCAGCGGTCCGGGCGCTGGCTGATTCTCGCCCCCGTCGGCCCCGCATACGGAACCGCGGGGCGTTGCGGAAAAACTCGCTACGCCACGAAAGTCGTCCTGTCCGATCCGCAAGAAAATGAATGCCAGGCGGACGCTAGAGTCTTCGTCTCGTTGCGTTGCCCGTCGTTACGCCGAGGCGAGGAGCCAGTAGCTCCACCAGGCCACCAGCGCGGCGTGCGACAGGATCAGGACGATCTGGCCGCCCCACACGACGGCACGAATCCGGCGATGAGCGCTGTCGAGGTGCCGGCGAAGCCGGTACATTCGAAGACCCCAGACGAGCAGCACGCAGCCGATGTACATCAGCGCCAGGCGGTAGGCGGCCAGGCCCGGCGCGCCCCAGCGGTCGAGAACCGCCCTGGCCAGCGGGTTTCCCTCGACCAGCCACCCCTCGTGATAGGCGGTGAGCGTACACACTAGGTCGAACAAGCCGACGACGACGATCATTGCCGGGCCGAGCCAGATCCAGTGCCTGGCGAGGGCGGAGGCAAAACGGCGCGGCCAGGAACGCCGGTCGGGCGCAGCGCTGGCCGGCAGCGAGACGGTCGGGGCGGTAGCGGCCTCGGGAGCCGCGCCTTGGTAGGTGTGGGACTGGAAGATCGGCGCGCGGTTCATGCTCTGTTCGCAGGTCCTTTCCAATTCCGACGTTACCGGGTCGACGGCGGCGCAGGAAGCCCGTTCGGTCGGATCTTCCGAATGAACTCGGTTTTTCCAGCGTCGCTCATGCACTTGCGCATGCCGCTTGCTGCAATCGGCCGCCCGGTCGCCACGGCGCCCAAGGTTCCACCCCTCCGTCAAATGGGTCCGGCGCCGTGCTCCGGCGGGCGGGGCTTTCCGCGACGGCGGAGCTTGCCGAGTGCGCCGCAAACTTGTAGCCCGGCTGGGCTCCGGTGGCACCGCTCCTCGTCGAAACAGCGACCCGAACGCTCCGCTCATCCCTTGCGGTAAAGGCTCTACTCGTCTCCCACGCGAACCCGGAACGTGCAGTTTTCCGCCCCGCCGGCGACCGATTCGACGAGCTCGACGCGGACCGGTTCGTCCGTGTGGCGCTCGACCAACATGCGCAGCCAGTTGATGGCGCACACGCACAGTTTCTCGTCGAGTCGAATCACGCCGCGCTTTACGAGTGGACACATGCACTCACCGTGGTGTTCTTCGCGCCACAAAATGTCGTTGCCGTCGCGCTCGATGGCGACCTTGCTCGAGCCGCCGTACTTCATATGCTCGAGAAATGCATCGAGGTCGAGATCGGCGGGGATGCCGAACAGCTCGACGAATGCGTGCACGCACGCTTCGGCCTGATCGTGCATCACGCGGTCGAGAGCCTCGCCGTCGAGCGAGTAGATCCCCTCGAACGTGCCTTTGGTGATTGCATCCTGGAAGTTGCGAAGCGCTTCGGCCAACCAGTCCTCGGTCATGGACTCTCCTTTCACTCGCAGCGTTGTCCGCAGGTTGCGCCTCGCCGAGTCCCCGGTCGCTGGCCGCGCCACCCCCGTGCGGGTGCGCACCGGCGAGCCGCGTTC
>CAZQYE010000134.1:0-3005 GCA_964597375.1 uncultured Myxococcales bacterium | reverse complement strand
CTCACAGCGCGACGCGGCGCAGCCGGAGTGCGTTACTGATCACCGACACCGAGCTCATGCTCATCGCCGCACTGGCGATCATCGGGTTCAACAGCAATCCAGTCAGCGGATAGAGGACGCCGGCTGCAATCGGCACGCCGAGCGAGTTGTATGCGAAGGCGAAAAACAAGTTCTGGCGGATGTTGCGCATGGTCGCACGGCTGAGCCGGCGCGCCCGGACGATCGCTCGCAGGTCGCCGCGGACGAGCGTCACCCCGGCGCTCTCCATGGCGACGTCCGTCCCAGTGCCCATCGCGATGCCCACGGTCGCCTGAGCGAGCGCGGGCGCATCGTTGATGCCGTCGCCGGCCATGGCGACGGTGCGCCCCTCCTGTTCGAGGCGGCGTACGATCTCGGCTTTGTCCTGCGGGAGGACTTCCGCTTCGACGTCGTCGATGCCGAGCTCGCGCGCAACGCGCTCGCCCGTGGCGCGGCTGTCCCCGGTTGCCATGATGATGCGAATCCCCTCGCGGTGCAGTTCCTCGATCGCGGTCCGGCTGCTCTGCTTGATCGGATCGACGATCGACACGACGGCCGCCGCCTGCTCGCCGGCGGCGACATAGACGACCGTGGCACCTTCGGCCGCCATCGCGTCGGCCGCCTGCGACAGAGGGCTGCAATCGACCCCTTGGTCGGTAAGGAACCGCTTGGTGCCGACGAGGATCCGCCGGCCACCGACCACTCCCTCGACTCCCTTGCCGGTTTGCGACTGAAACTGCGACGCCGGCGGCACCTCGATCCCGCGTGTTTCCGCCGCTTCCACCAGCGCGGCCGCCAGCGGGTGCTCGCTGGCGCGTTCGACGGCAGCCGCCGCCGCGAGCACCTCCGACGCCTCGAAACCGGCCGCGCACTCGACTTTTCCGACGCTCGGGCGGCCTTCGGTAAGGGTGCCGGTCTTATCGACGATCAGCGTATCGACTTTCTCGAGTTGCTCGATGGCCTCGGCGTCGCGGAACAACACTCCCGCCTGGGCACCGCGTGCCATGGCGACGGTGATCGACATCGGCGTGGCCAGGCCGAGAGCGCAGGGACAGGCGATGATCAGTACACTTACGGCTGCCACTAGTGCCGACGCCAGCGGCGCCTGCTGGCCGAAGGTCGCCCAGGCCGCGAATGCCACGACGGCGACCGCGATCACCGCCGGGACGAACCAGGCTGCGACTGCGTCGGCCAGGCGCTGAATGGGAGCGCGGCTGCGCTGGGCCTCGGCCACCATTGCGACGATCCGGGCAAGGAGTGTTTCGTTCCCCACGTGCTCGGCACGCATGACGAACGAGCCGGTTGCGTTGACCGTGGCGCCGGTCACTCGGTCGCCCGGCTGCTTGGAAACGGGCAGTGGTTCGCCGGTGATCATCGATTCGTCGACGGCGCTCGTGCCTTCGACGATCACCCCATCGACGGGAATCTTTTCTCCCGGGCGGACGCGCAGCAGGTCGCCCGGTCGGACCTCTTCGAGCGGGACGTCCCGCTCCTCGCCACCGGCTTCGATGCGGCGGGCGCTCGGCGGCGCCAGCTCTAGGAGTGCTCGGATGGCCTGTCCCGTACGGCTACGGGCCCGCAGCTCGAGGACCTGGCCGAGCAAGACGAGGGTCGTGATCACGGCGGCCGCTTCGAAGTAAACGGGCGCTCGACCGCTCGCCGTTCGAAACGCCTCGGGCAGCCAGTTGGGAAACAGCGCTGCGAACAGGCTGTAGCCGTAGGCAGTGCCCGTGCCGATGGCGATCAACGTGAACATGTTGAGGTGGCGCGAGAGGATCGATGCCCAACCACGCTCGAAAAACGGCCGGCCGCCCCACAAGACGACGGGAGTGGCGAGCAGAAACTCGACCCACACGGCACGGCCTCCCAAGGCACGGGCGATCGGCAGGCCGACGGCCTCGCCCATGGCCAGGACGAAGACCGGCAGTGTGAGGACCAAACTGACCCAGAAGCGCCGGGTCATGTCGTCGAGTTCCTCGGTCGACTCCTCGCCCGAGGGAACGCCGGCCGGCTCGAGGGCCATGCCGCAAATCGGGCAGCTCCCCGGGCCGATCTGCTCGATTTCGGGATGCATGGGGCAGGTGTAGACGGCATCGGGCGACGCCGCCGGCTCCGATTCGGTCCGCGCGGCTTCAGGACCGAGATACGCGGCCGGCTCGGCGACGAACTTGTCGCGGCAGCCCTGACAGCAGAACAGGTAGAGATGGTCCCCGTGACGGCGGCGCCAGCGGGCGCCGCTCGGGTCGACGCTCATGCCGCAGACGGGGTCGGTGGTGACCGGGCTCAAGTAGACGTTTGGTTCGGCGACGAACTTGTCGCGGCAGCCCTGACAGCAGAACAGGTAGAGATGGTCCCCGTGACGGCGGCGCCAGCGCGCGGCGGCTGGATCGGGGCTCATGCCGCAAACGGGATCCGTCGTGATCGGGTTCAAGTAGACGTCGGGCTCGGCGGCGAACTTGTCCCGGCAGCCCTCGGAGCAAAACGAGAACTCGGAGTTCCCGTGTACGTGCCGGAAGCGGGGGCTTCCGGCCTCGACGTTCATACCACATACGGGATCGATCATGCGTTCCTCCTCCCCAAGGTTTCACTGCCCGAACGGAAGGGCTTGCTGCCTGGCACGTATTGCCTTGCGAACACCCGGCCTGACCGTGTCGAACGTGTCTTCATGCGTCTTTCTTCGACAAAGATCGCTTTCCGGAGCTTTGCCTTGGCCGCCCACTGCAGGGGGTGCATGTCTGCGCCGATCATCCGCTGAAGCGCGACAGGACGTCGAGCAACTCGTCGATTTTCTCGTCCTGCTCGCGCTTGCGGCCGCTGCGAATCGCGCCGACCACGCAGTGTTCGACGTGTTCGCGGAGAATGCGTTCCTCGATCCGGCGGACCGCTGCACGCACGGCGCGCAGCTGTGTGAGGATGTCGACACAGTAACGCCTCTCTTCCACCATCCGAATGACGCCCCGAACCTGGCCTTCGACACGCTTGAGGCG
>CAZQYE010000133.1:5266-6458 GCA_964597375.1 uncultured Myxococcales bacterium | reverse complement strand
TGCGACTGGCCTGCGTGCGCCGTCTTCGGGTGATCTGTTGCCGTCGAACGTGCGTTTCGGTGCGATCGCGCGGGCAGTGGCGCAGGCAGGGCACCTCATCGTTGGAGTACGGGTGCAAGGATGGCGTGCTACCCGCCCGCGTGCGCCGCTTTCGGGTGATCCGCTGCCGCGCTGGCTCTCTGCGCGGCTAGCCAGGTCGCGTCGGTTGGTCGTGGCGGCTGCTTTGCTCGGATCAGCTGGATGTTCTGGGTAGCAGCCGCCGGTGGCCGTGTTCGCCGAACCATCCCAGAGGCTTGCTCGATCCAATCGCGCTTTGCCCGAAGCGTACAGCGGCTGCCGGTGCAGCCGAGGTTGCGCTTTCCGCAAAACCCGGTAGCGGGTCTATCCGCGGGCGGCAGACACCGCATGGAAGGCGGGCTTGGAGGTCGACGCGCTAGCGCGCGGGAGGAGCGTCGATGACAAAGCGATTCGAAGGGCAGACGGTGATCGTCACGGGTGCATCGGCGGGAGTCGGCGCGGCGGCGGCACGGCGATTCGCCGAGGAAGGCGCGAACGTGGTCCTCGCGGCTCGGCGCGAGCAGGAACTCGAGCGGCTAGCGGCCGAGATCAACACGTTCGGCACGGCGCTTTCGATTCCCACCGACGTCACCGATGCGCGAGCGGCCGCAGCCCTCATCGAGCGTAGCGCTTCGGAGTTCGGGACGATCGACGTGCTGGTCAACAACGCCGGGTACAACGCGCGCGGCCCGTTCGAGCAGCGCGAGCCCGAAGAGCTCATGCGCGTGATCGAGGTAAACTTGAAAGCGCCAGTGCGCCTGATGCGGCTTGCGATTCCCTATCTGCGCAAGGCCGGAGGCGGCGCGATCGTCAATGTCGCCTCGATCGCCGGTATGGTTCCCACTCCGCACGAAGCGACGTATTCAGCGACTAAATTCGGGCTGCGCGCCGTGAGTTTCGCCGTGGCCGAAGAGCTGCGGGGATCGGGAATCACCGTGTCCGTCGTTTCCCCCGGCCCGATCGCAACAGACTTCATTCTCGACGATCTCGACGGTGTTCCCGACTACGTGTTCTCACAGCCGATGAGCACGGCCGACGACGTCGCCAAGCTCGTTCTCCAGGCCGCAGCGACGGGCGCGGCGGAGCTTACCATTCCCAAGGTCACGGCGCTCACGGCCAACATCGGCTACCACGT
>CAZQYE010000133.1:0-5166 GCA_964597375.1 uncultured Myxococcales bacterium | reverse complement strand
CGCGCCAAGGCCCGCTACCGAAAAGGCTGACGCGTGGGGGGCGCGCACGCTAGGCCGCGCACCCGCGAACGCGGCCCGCTGGCGGCACCGTTTACCCCGCGAAACGGCACCCCAACCCCAGCAAAATCAACCACTTGCTAAAGGTGCTTATCCCTGTCAAGCGCTTAGCGGAGGCGGGCGGAATAGAGCGAGCCGGTGTCCTTGCCCACCTGGTTCATCGTGGCTTCCACACACAAGCCGCCGCTCGTGATCATCTGCACCGTAGGTGCCACGTTGCCCGACAGCGACGCCGCCAATCCCACCGGCAACGTCGCCGGTCCTTTTGCGTCGTTCTTACCCTTGGCATCGGCCTTGCCTTTGCCAGCCGCGCCGGGAACGTAGCGAATTTTCGACACCCCGTCGGCCGTATGAAGCTTGTCTCGATAGTCGTAGCCTTTACCCGCCTTTGATCGCCAACACGGCTTGCCCGAGCACATCTGCCGCGCGCGGTCCACGGTAAGTTGCCCGATGAGCGCGGCCTGATCGTCGTACAGGCACAACACAACGCTCGTGCTTCCATGAACGGGGTCGCCGAAATCAGCTTCGGTTGTCGCCTGCGCGAGGCGCTTCCATGCAACCGTCATCTTCTCCCGCCCGGCCTTTCGCTCGTCGTACCGAAACTTCGCGCGTCCCGCACGTACGCAACGCGGCGCAGGGGCAATCGGGCACACGACGGAAAACGGCTCCGTGAGCCGCTGGCTGACCCAGTCGATGATATCCTGGTTGTAGTCGCCACCGCCGGTCAGTTGGTCTCCCGGTGGGGTTGCACGCGTGTACGTGAACTTCGTCGGTGTGTGCAAATTGCAAGCCCCGGGTGTCGTTGTGCCGATGTCGTTCACACACACCTCCCGCGTGACCGACCGTCCCGAGCCTCCAGGCGGGTTCGCCGTAATCGCGTCCCGGTACGGGCCGTGCTCGTGCAAGCAACCGGGCTCCGTGTACGTTCCACCGAAGGGGTCGGTATAGGTTTGCAGGGCCGAGCCGCAGCACGCCGGGTCACCGGTGTTCCACAAATGATACACGGGGACGCGCATCTGCCCGGCCGCAACGATGTCCTCGGGATAGTAATCCGCCGATGCGAGCGGCCCGATCTTCGGGATCAGGAGTGTGCGGTCATAAGTAAATGGCATGCAACCCAGATCCGCGTTGTCGCTGGTGCCTCTCCCCAACACGTGCGAATCCGAAACGATCCCGGATAGGACGATTCCTTCGCGGTCGAAGGAATAGGCAACGCTGAACGAGCCGACCGAGCCGGCGGACGTCCCATGCAAGAATGTGTGCGACGTTACGACGTGACGCCGCGTAAACGCGATCGCCGCCTTGGTTGCGAGCAAGCCGTCGGCGGCACGCGTCTTGCCGTTTTCGTCCGGCGAGTTCGGGTTGTTGGGCTCGGGGATACCGACGCCGGAATAAACGTCGTGGTCACAGAGCGAGGGCATGAGAAACCGAAAGCCGGCTGCGTGCGCGCGAGCCTTCGCCATCAGGCCGCCTTCGTCCATGTAACTCCCTAACTTGATGATGTTTTCCTCGTCGTTCATCCCCTCGAGCTCGATGGGAACGTAAACGCCGTTGGCGTCGTATGCGCCGACGCCACCTCCGTGCATGCGCACCCACAGCGGCCGCTCCTCGGAAAGCGGCAGGCCGTCGGGATAAACGATCATGAATGTATGGTACCCGCGGCGGCCGCACGTGTACGCACGGTTTTCATAGAACTCGCCCGTGTAGCCTTGCTGGCTTATCGTATCGACGAGGACGATCTGGTCCGTGGAGTACGGGTCGTCGATCCCATGGCCGCCCCATGGATCACCGGCTGCACGCGCGCCGGGAGCGCAGGCGAAGGAGACGGCAACGAACGCGGCAAGCAGCGCGGCAGCACGACGGCGCCCGGCGATGAGCGCCGAGCGTGGCCGGTCATCACGAAGGCCGGCGGCGACTGCTGCGTGCGGTTCGGCGAAACAAGCGCAAGCGGGAACGAGTGCGCTGAGCAGCCCGGGAACACGAAACATAGACAAGCACCTCCCCTCGGGAGCCCGGACGCAGTGTCGTAACTAGCACGGCCGAACGCTCCCTTGCAAGGAAGTTTTGCTCCCGGACGCTCGTGTAAAAGCCGGGCGCCGAGAGGCCGTTTACCCCACGAAACGGCGCCTCAACCCCAGCAAAATCAACCACTTCCTAAAGGTGCTTATCCCTGTCAAGGGGCGCGGACTACAGCCGGTAACCGGCGGCGATACACAGCACCGTAAGC
This sequence comes from uncultured Myxococcales bacterium, assembly GCA_964597375.1. Lineage (GTDB taxonomy): Bacteria > Desulfobacterota > Binatia > UBA1149 > SPBQ01 > CAZQYE01. Next base: position 2,882 of record CAZQYE010000133.1, on the reverse strand, counting down.
GCGCCGTAGGCCATCTCGGTAAACCCCAAACGGGTGGTCGTCACGGGCTGGCGCAAACCGGAGAGTCCCACGGCCGCCCGACCGAGCAACATAACGAATGGCAGCACGGCAGGCCACGGCAACAGTGCGGCTCGGCAGAGCCACGCCACTGCCAACACCGCGGCCACGTGTGCTGCGACCGGTCCTGCGGCACCCGCCTCCCGGCCGCGCTCGAGCCTGATCCGCGCCCGGACGTACAGAACCGCCGGGATCGCTCGCAGCGCCAGTGCCGCAGACAGAGCCAGCGCCGGCCCAAGCAACCAACCGCCGGCCCGAGCGATCGCAGCGGTCACAGCCGCAAAAACGACCGCACCCGCGACCTCCGGCTGCCAGCTCCGGCTTTGCTTGCGTACGTCGTAGGCAAGGAACAGCAGCACCAGAGGACTTGTCGCAAGCAGCGGCACGAACGGTCGCAGGCCCCCGCTCCCGGCCGCCGCAAGAAAACACGCAGCTGCGACCACGGCGTAGCCCGCTAGAAACCGCGCCGCGATGACGCGACGGCCGCTACTCCGCGCGTCTGCGCCTGCCGCCAGCAAGACCTTGAAGGGCCTGCGCGTCAGGAAGACGGCAAACGCTCCCAGGCCGATCGCAAGCCCGGGCCACGATGGTGCCACCAGGAGTCCAAGGACGATCGGCTCGAGCACCAGGCCCCAACTGCCGTGCTCGGCGGGAAGAGCGATCGAGCGTAACTTGATGTTTCCGGATGCGGCTTTCACGAGACGCCCTTTCCGACCGGCCCAGAGTGCATCACGATTCAGAGTGCCGTCTCATCCTCGAGCTCGACGCGCGTGGACTCCAGAAAGCGGCTGACCATGTTGAAGTAGCTGCAGCACAGGATCAGCTCCGTGGCTTGGCGCACACCGTACCTTGAGACGATCGCCTCGAGGGCTTCGTCGCTCAGACGTACGTCTCGGCTGATCTCGTCGGCAACGCGGCAGATCAGCGTGCTTTCTTCGTCGAGTCCCTGTACCGGCCCGTCTTGGCCGATCCGGTCGATCTCCTCTGCCGTGACGCCTGTCATCTCGGCAACGCGAACGTGCTGGACCCATTCGTACCGGGATCGCGTAACGTGCGCGACGCGCAGCACGGCGATCTCGCGCTTGCGGGCGTCAAACTCGCTCTGCATCAGGATCGACGTCGCCAAGTCGAAAAGTGCGTGAAAGCTCGCCGGCGCGTTGGCCATCATCCGGAAGACGTTGAGCGGCGGCAGCGTGGCAAGCCTCTCGCGGATGTCGGGGGCAAGCTCGGCATCGGTCGGCAGCGGGATCTTTGGTGGCATGGTTTGCGCCTCCTTCGTTCGCGGGTGAGCGTGCTGCAGGCGACCAGTCGCTTCAAGTCCGGCCCGGCGTTAGTGTGACGCAGCTACTCTGACCGATGCCGCCCGGTCCTCGTCTAGGAAGGAAAGATGAAGCTGTTCGAACGGACGCACATCGCCGGAATGGAACTGAAGAACCGGATCGCCATGGCGCCGATGGGAACCGCGGGCATGGCCGACGTCGACATGGGCTACTCGCGGCGGCTCATCGACTTCTATGTCGCCCGGGCGCGCGGTGGAACGGGCATGATCATCACGGGTGCGGCGGTTGTAAACACGCGGCTTGAAGGCGGGCTATCGCACTGGCTGCCTCGGCTGACCGGCCCCGAGTACCTCGCCCGCCTGGCCGAGCTGTGCGAGGGCGTCCACCACTACGGAGCAACGTTGGTCCTGCAGCTGAGCGCCGGATTCGGCCGGGTCAATCACCTGCTCGGTAATCCCATTCCGCCGATCTCCGCGTCCGAGGTCCCCTGTTTCCACGATCCGTCGGTCAAGACCCGCCCGCTCACGACCGACGAGATCGGTGAACTCGTAATGTCGTTCGCCATGGCTGCAGCGATGGCGAAGACTGCCGGCGTCGACGCGATCGAAGTTCAAGGATACGGCGGTTATTTGATCGACCAGTTTCAGACGGCACTGTGGAACAAGCGCACCGACGAGTACGGCGGGGACTTGGACGGCCGCATGCGGTTTTCGATGGAGCTGCTGAGTGCGGCGCGCAGCATGGTCGGGCCGGATTTTCCGATCATCTACAAGTTTACTCCCGACCACTACATCCCGGGCGGGCGCACGCTCGATGAAGGGCTCGAAATCGCGCGGCGGCTCGAGCAGGCCGGCGTCGATGCCCTGCACGTCGACGGCGGATGCTACGAAGTCTGGAACCGGGTGATTCCGAGCATGTACGAAGAGCCGGCTTGTCAGATCGAGCTGGCCCGGGCCGTACGCGAAGTCGTAAGCATTCCGGTGATCGCCCACGGCAAGCTCGGTAGGCCGGAGGTCGCCCGCCGCGTGCTCGAGGAAGAAAGCGCCGACTTCATCGCGCTCGGCCGCCCGCTGCTGGCAGATCCCGACTGGGCGCGCAAGGTCAAAGAAGGCCGCGAAGACGAGATCCGGCCCTGCATCGCGTGCAACGAGACCTGCCTGGGCAAGCGCATCTCACTCGGGTGCACGGTCAATCCGCAGACGGGGATGGAAAAAGAGTACGCGCTGACGCCGGTCGAGCGCCGCAAGTCCGTGCTCGTCATTGGTGGCGGTCCGGGGGGGATGGAGGCTGCCTGGGTGGCGGCCTCGAGGGGCTGTGACGTCACGCTGTGGGAGCGAAGCGACCGGCTCGGGGGCAAGCTCCACGTAGCATCGACTCCCGAGTTCAAGCGCGACATCCGGCCGCTCATCGACTATCTCGTCCGGCAGGTCGAGCGGACCGGGGTGCGGGTGGAACTTGGAAAGACCGCCACGGTCGAGGAGATCAGACAGCGCCGGGACGACGTCGTGTTGATCGCTACTGGGTCGCGTTTTGCGATGCCGCCGG
>CAZQYE010000132.1:0-6486 GCA_964597375.1 uncultured Myxococcales bacterium | reverse complement strand
GTATTCCGCCGGTATGAGCAAAGACGCCAGACATGCACGCACGGCTGCAGCCGGCTTCAGCCTATACACGCCGGCGCTGCTTCTGGCGTTGCTGGCCGCCGGCTCCCTCGCTTTTCCTCGAAGCGCCGGCGCGTGGTGCTACGCGATGCAGGAACCGGCACCAACGGCTGCTCGTGCGCTGGTCCTCGATGTCTCGGGAAATGTCGTGGTCGCCGGGGAAGCTGGGATCCCGTCTACTGCCCGTTTGTGGCCGATCCTTCACGCTGTTCGCCTTACGGGTGACGTCGGCACCGAAACCTGGAACCGTATCCCCAACGACGACGACTTCCTGAGCGCCCAGGCGGCCGAAGTCGTCACCGACTCCACCGGCGATGTCGTCGTGGCGGGGCACGACATTCACTGGATCCTCAACTGGCCGGCTCCCGGCGGCGTCATCGAGACCGGAAGGGCGTTTTCCGTAACCAAGATGTCCGGTGCAAACGGCGACACGTTGTGGCGCTACGCGGTCGACCCGAGCGGTGATTACGGTTATGCGTCCTCCGCCACCGCGGATGGAAACGATGACATCGTTGCATCTGGGGCATTGCTTCAGGTCGGCACGGACTACGACTTCACCGTGGCCAAGCTCGCCGGCGCGACGGGAGCGGAAGTGTGGAGGTACGTGCTCGACGGAACGGCGAGCGGCGCCGACCAATCGAACGACGTAGCGGTCGACGCGTTCGGCGACGTCCTTGCCGCCGGCGAAGTCGAGAACGCAGGTTCCGCCTCCGACTTTACGGTCGTGAAGCTCTCCGGTTCCGCCGGCACCGAGTCGTGGCGTGCCAGTATTGACGGGTCCGCTTCCGGAGCCGATGCGGCGTCGACGGTCCTCGTCGATCCGGCGGGCGACGTCATTGCCGCCGGCAGTCTGAACAACGGCGCAACCGGGGCCGACTTCGCCGTCGTCAAGCTCTCGGGCGCAACCGGCGGTGAACTCTGGCGGAGCGCAATCGATGGCGGTGCAAGCGGCGACGACGATGCGCTCGCGGCAACGCTCGACCCCTCTGGAGACGTCGTCGCATGTGGAGTTCTCGCGGAAAGCGGCGATCCGGGGAACTTCGCGGTCGCCAAATTTTCCGGTACGGACGGTACGGAACTGTGGCGGTGGACCCTCGCCGGTTCGGCCGGCGGCTCCGACCGCTGCCGATCGGTTTCCCTCGATGCCTCGGGCGATGTCGTTGCGGCCGGATCTTTGATCAACGCGGAAACGGGCGGCGACTTCGTCGTGGTGAAACTGTCGGGAAGCACCGGGGGCACGATCTGGACGCAACAAATCGACGGCCTCGGTCATGCGGACGACGAGGCATACTCGGTCGTCGTCGACGGCTCGGGCGACGTGGTCGCAGCGGGTACGCTCACCGGCACGGAATCGGCCGAAGAATTCACTGCGGTAAAGCTGTCCGGCGCAAGCGGAGACTGGCTGAAGGGCCGCTGCCCGCTCCCGCGCTTCGGACACCGACTGGTGGTGACCGACCACGCGCTCGATCCGACCAAACGCCGTGTGGTCTTGGTGCAGCGAGACTCGCAGATCACTGCCCCGCCTGCGGGCAGCGAAGAGGATCCGACCTCGGCCGGTGCAACGTTGTTCATTGGAAATCCGACCACCCGCGAGGCGGTGGCTCTCCCACTTCCCGCTTCCGGATGGGAGGCAAAGGGCTCGCCGCCGGGCTCACGAGGCTACCAATACCGATCGGGGAAAGGCGCCGGCCTGCCGTGCAAGAGCGCGCGCATCGTCCCCGGCAAGAAACTGAGCGTCAAGTGCTCGGGCAAGTATGGCCCGATCGGATTTACGCTCGACGAAGCGCGGCAGTTGACCCTGACTGCCGGCGTGTTGTTCGGCGCCGCGGACTACGAACAGTGCGCGTGGTTCGATGCCGAGGACGTTCGACACGACTACGGTACGAACCAGCCGAAACCGAAAGGGGCGTTTCGCGCAAAACAGGGATGGGCAAGGCGGAAACCCTGCGTCGAGCCCTGATCGCACGGAAGCGGCCGAAGCCGGATCCGCTCCGCGTCTTATGGCGCCCCGGTTCGCTGGATGTAGCGACGTAGCCGCCCCAGCATCCATCTGAGGCCCACGCGCACGAGCGGGCCCGTCACGGGCATCAGCAGGCGGTTCACGCCTCCGACTTCCATCGCAACTCGCCAGGTTACCCGCGAACGCCCACCGCCGAGGTCCGTTACTTGGTAGTCTTCACCGAAGGCCAGCAGGTTTTTCTGCGAGGCACGGCGGAAATAGAAAGCCATGCGACGCCCGCGCTCCCAGGCAATGAACTCCTCCTCCGCGAGGAGTCCGCCCGACATCGTCACGGTGCGCGTGGTCCCCACACCGAACGGCTTGGGAGAAGTCCACTCCACGTGCTTGATGGGCGGCACCCACACCGTCCAGGCATCGGCGTCTTCGAAGATGTCGAAGACTCGGCCGGGCGTCGCATCGACCTCGACGCTGGCCTCGAGACGAAAGGGAGCCGTCTCGAAGAACTCCAGACCAATCTTTCTGCACTCGTGCACGGGCCCGATGCTTGCCGACCTGCGCAGTCAAGCCAAGCCCGGGCATGGCCGTTTGTACGCACCTTCGTTTTCTCTTAGCCTCGCGGGCCTTGGCCGGCCCGGGCGGCCGGGGCGTGCCGCAACGCAATACGGGGAGGCGAGACGATGAGCGAACAATGGCTGCCGACAGCGTGCAACCTGTGCGAGTGCAACTGCGGCATCGAAGTGCAGCTCGGCGGACCGGGCGGACGGCACTTCGTGAAGATCCGCGGCGACAAGCAGCATCCGGCGTCGAAGGGATACGCCTGCGAGAAGCCACACCGGCTGAACTACTATCAGAACGGTCGCGACCGCATTCTCAAGCCCCTGCGGCGAAGAAGCGACGGTAGCTTCGAAGAAATCGACTGGGACACAGCCATTCGAGAAGTCGCCGAGCGACTTGCTGCGATTCGCGACACGTACGGCGGAGAAACGATCTTGTACTATGGCGGAGGCGGGCAGGGGAACCACCTGCCGGCAGCATACGCTCGTGCAACCCGCAGCGTCCTCGGGTCCCGCTACCGCTCCAACGCTCTGGCTCAGGAGAAAACAGGCGAGTTCTGGGTCAGTGGGCGGATGCTCGGCACGGCGGTCCGGGGCGACTTCGAACACTGCGAAGTGGCCCTCTTCGTCGGCAAGAATCCGTGGCAGTCACACGGCCTGCCGCACGCCCGGGTGACGCTCAAGAAGATCGCGCGCGACCCGGCGCGCAGCATGATCGTGATCGATCCCCGCCGCAGCGAGACGGCCGATCTCGCCGACTTCCACCTTCAAGTGCGGCCCGGGTGCGATGCCTGGCTGCTGGCCGCCATGGCCGCAGTGATCGTGCAAGAAAGGCTCTACGATGATGCGTGGCTCGCCGAACACACGACCCACGCCCCCGAGGTCATGGCCCTGCTGGCCGAGATCCCGGCGGACGAGTATGCGCGAGCGGCCGGGGTCGACCCCACCCTGATGCGTGAGGCCACGCGCCGGCTGGCCCGGGCCTCGAGCGTCGCCAGCTTCGAAGACCTCGGCGTACAGATGAACCGGCACTCGACGCTCGTGAGCTACCTGCACCGAATGGTTTGGGTGTTGACCGGCAACTTCGGAAAGAAAGGTGCACAGTACGTGCCCACCTCGATCGTCAGCCTGGCCGGCAGCGAAGGCGCGTCGGCGAGCGACAAGCGTTCGCCGGTTACGGGCTCGCGCATCATCGCAGGTCTCATTCCGTGTAACGTCCTGCCCGACGAGATTCTCACGGACCACCCGGGCCGGTTTCGCGCCATGCTGTGCGAGAGTGCCAATCCCGCACACTCGCTGGCGGACGGCCCACGCATGCGCGAGGCCCTGTCGGCCCTCGATTGCCTGGTCGTCATCGACGTCGCAATGAACGAGACGGCCCGGCTCGCCGACTACGTGTTGCCGACCCCGACGCAGTTCGAGAAATTCGAGGCGACGTTCTTCAACTTCGACTTTCCCGAAAACTGCTTCCACTTGCGACGTCCGGTCCTCGAGCCGCCGCCGGGCCCGCTCGGGGAACCCGAGATTCACGCCCGCTTGGTCGAGGCGCTCGGCGCAATGCCCGAGGACGTCGTATCCGCTCTGCGCGACGCACTCGAGCGCGGTGGTCGCGCGGCGTTCGCCGCCGCCTTTCAGCAGGCATTGGCCGAAAATCCACCGCTGTTTCGAATTGCCCCAGTGTTGCTGTACCGGACGCTCGGGCCGACGCTGCCGCACGGCGCAGCAGCGGCCGCGGCCCTTTGGGGGGCGACGCAAATGTGCGCCGCACAGTACGCCGACTCGATCCGTCGGGCCGGAATCGAGGGCGACGGTCCCGAACTCGGCGACAACCTGTTCAACGCGATTCTCGAGTCGCCCCGCGGGATGGTGTTTTCGGTCGACCCGTACGAGGAAAGCTGGAAACGCGTGCGGACTCCCGACGGCCGTATCCACATGTTGATCCCAGAGCTACTCGACGAACTGCGCCGTCTGTCCGACGAGCAGCCGCCGCAGCCCACCGACGAGTTCCCCTTCATGCTCTCGGCCGGAGAACGGCGCTCGTTCACGGCGAACACGATCCTGCGCGACCCCGCGTGGCGCAAGAAGGCCGGTGAGGTCGCGCTGCGCCTTTCACCGGCCGACGCCGAACGCCTCGGAGTAACGGACGGCGGACGCGTTCGCCTCAGCACCAAGCGCGGCTCGGCCGAGGTGATCGTCGAGGTGAGCGACCGCATGCAGCCGGGACACGTCTCACTCCCAAACGGCAGCGGAATCGAGTATCCGGATCGCGAACGCAGTGAGGTGCCGGCGGGTGTCGCCCCCAACGAACTCACGTCGGTCGAGGATCGTGACTGGCTGGCGGGCACGCCGTGGCACAAGTCCGTACCGGCGCGCATCGAGGCGCTGTAGGCGAGGAGGGTCTGTCCCGCACCTCGACGAGGGAGAGCGCCTTGCCGAAGCGGCCTGAGACCACTTCGGCCACGTCGATCTCATCTTCAACAGCGCCGGAGTCGGAGGCGGCAGGTACGGCGTTTTGAGGCGCGGGCCGTAATCGCCCAGCGGAAAACTCAGGTGCCCGTGGCGCCCCCGCAACAGGCCGGCGCACCTTCTTTCTTCTGCTGCTGCTCGTGCGGGCAACCGCCGGCGCCGCCGCAACCTTCGCCGCAGCCGCCGGGTTTTTCCTGCGCGTGCGGACACGGTTTGAAGTCCTCGCCGACGACGTGACCGCAATGGAGCATCTGCTTTCCGAAATACGGGTTGAAGATGTCGCCCGCCGGCTGCACCCAGCTTCCGCCGGCCATCGGACAGAAGGCGACGACGACCCCTTCCGGCTTGGCCAGCACGGCCCAGGCAGCAACCGGCATCGACAGTTCTCTGAACGCCTCGCGCGCACTATCGAGGTCGGTGCTCGCGGCCAATTTTCGCGCTCCTTCCTCGATCTTCGGCGGCAGCTCCCGGTACTGCTCGGCGTTTTCCCCCTCGGCCTCGGCGCGCTTCAAATCGCCGGCCGCCTGTTCGATCGCCTTGGCCGCTTCTCGGACTCCTTCGATCGTGTCGGCCGCAAGCGCCTTGTGAACCTCGAGATAGCGATCGAGAACCGGCTTCATCGCTTCGTCGAAGCTCGGTGCGGCCTCGGCCGTCGCGGAAACGAGCGCGACCAGGACCAGCGCCGCAAACATTCTCACACTACCAGCCGTTGGTTGATGCCTCATAAGAAACCTCCCGACCCGTCGGCTCGAGTCACTGCGACAAACGCCTAGCACGCGGCTGCGGAAGATTCGACCGGCACCAATCACGTGTCACGCACGCGCGGAGCACGGGTTGCACCCACGGCGACGACGCAAATGGATCGTCATCCAACAACACGCCAGGGTGCGCGAAGAGTTGCGGCTTATTTACCCCGGGGATCGCGGACACGCAGACGCAAGGCCTACTCGCATGTCGGGCTGCCACATCGCACCGCGCCTGCTGACTCTCAGGTCTCAGGTCGCGCCCGCCTGCAAGCGGTCTCGCCGCCGCCGTATCAAGGCGTATTCCGGTCGAGAAACGCCATGAGAGGATCGTAGACGTTGTTGTGGGACGGGTCGTCTTCAGCCGAGACGATGTCGATGTGGGCGTACCCCTCGCTCAGGTAGACCTCGAACCCGCCGGCGACATCGCCGTAGACCGTATTGATCGACAGTGGATTGACGACTCGCGGCGTCGTCCCGTCGCAGGTCGGCGCCGTACACGTGCCGATACTCTCGGCGAACGCCTTGAACGAGCCGCGGGTGGGCGTGAGCCCGTTCGTTCCGCCGAAGCAGATCACCGGAATGTCGATCGAAGGTGCCTGCGTGAGGTTCTCGATGTCCGGCCGGCCGCGCCCAACCGAAAGCGGCGAAGAGTCGAGACCGCCCGAAAACACACCGCCCGACAGCTCGTCGGTCACGCTCAGCC
>CAZQYE010000131.1:0-6506 GCA_964597375.1 uncultured Myxococcales bacterium | reverse complement strand
CACGGCTGGCCCGGCACGAGGGTTCCGAGCCCGTTCGGATCCAGGACATCGCCGAGGCGGAGGGACTCAGTCCCGAATACGTCGCGAAGCTGATGCGCATTTTGCGCAACGGCGGAATCGTCACGAGCACGCGCGGCGCGGCCGGCGGGTATCACCTGCGGCGGCCTGCGTCGCAGATCACGCTCTGGGAGGCGATCGAGGTCCTTGGCGGGCCGTTTTTCCACGACTCGTTTTGCGATTCGCACCCGGGATCGTTGCGGGACTGTGTCCATACGACGAACTGTGCGATCCGCGCCACGTGGCGGACGGTCAGCGGGCTGCTGCGCACGGCGCTTTCGGCGATCACCGTCGAAGACTTAAAGCGCGAGGAAGAGAGCACATTCATGTGGCTTTCCGACGATGCCCGAGCACCGGTCGCAGGAGCCGGATGGGCGAATGTGCGCGGGGAGTCCGAAGGCGAATCGTGAAAAGGAAATCATGAGCGAACAGCACGATGCATCGCGCCTCGTCGAGGAGCGCGAGGACTACAAGTGGGGTTTCATCACCGACATCGAGAGCGACGTCGCTCCTCCGGGTCTGTCCGAAGAAATCATCCGCTTCATTTCGGCCAAGAAGAACGAGCCCGAGTTCATGCTCGAGTGGCGGCTGAAGGCCTATCGAGCGTGGCGTGACATGCTCGAAAAGCGTGGTGAACCACGCTGGGCGCACGTGCGATTCGATCCGATCGACTACGACGAGATCAGCTACTACGCCGCGCCCAAGAAGAAGGACGGCCCCAAGAGCCTCGACGAGGTCGATCCAGAGCTCCTCGAGACCTTCGAGAAGCTGGGGATTCCACTCGAAGAGCGGAAGATGCTCGCCGGGGTGGCGGTCGACGCCGTGTTCGACAGCGTGTCGGTCGCCACCACGTTCAAGGAGACGCTCGCTGAGGCCGGGGTGATCTTCTGCTCGTTCACCGAGGCAGTGCAGAACCACCCGGATCTGGTCATGAAGTACCTCGGGTCGGTCGTGCCGGTGACGGACAACTTCTATGCGGCGCTCAACTCGGCGGTCTTCAGCGACGGCTCGTTTTGCTACGTGCCCAAGGGCGTCCGCTGCCCGATGGAGCTGTCGACCTACTTTCGCATCAATGCAGCGAACGTCGGCCAGTTCGAGCGGACGCTACTGATTGCCGACGAGGGTGCCTACGTGAGCTACCTCGAAGGGTGCACTGCTCCGATGCGCGACGAGAATCAGCTCCATGCCGCCGTGGTCGAGCTCGTGGCCCTCGAAGGCGCCGAGATCAAATACTCCACCGTGCAAAACTGGTACCCCGGCGACAAGGAAGGGCGCGGTGGCATTTACAACTTCGTAACCAAGCGCGGCAAGTGCGCGGGGCGGCGGTCGAAGATCTCGTGGACGCAGGTCGAGACCGGATCGGCGATTACGTGGAAGTACCCGAGCTGCATTTTGCAGGGAGACGAGTCCGTCGGCGAGTTCTACTCGGTGGCCGTGACGAACAACCACCAGCAGGCCGATACCGGCACCAAGATGGTCCACCTCGGGCGGAACACGAAGAGCACGATCATCTCGAAGGGAATTTCGGCCGGCCGCAGTCAGAACAGCTACCGCGGCCTGGTGTACGTCGCGCCCGGTGCCGAAGGGGCCCGCAACTATTCGCAGTGCGATTCGCTGTTGCTTGGCTCCCGTTGCGGCGCGCACACGTTTCCGACGATCGACGTCCGCAATCCGGGGGCGACGGTCGAGCACGAAGCCTCGACGTCGCGGATCGGCGAAGATCAGATTTTCTATTGCAAGCAGCGGGGCCTGAGCGAAGAGGACGCCGTGTCGATGATCGTCAACGGCTTTTGTAAGGAAGTGTTCAAGGAGCTGCCGATGGAGTTCGCCGTCGAGGCGCAGAAGCTGCTCGGCGTGACGCTCGAAGGGGCGGTCGGCTGAAGATGCGGCCCCGTGGTGTTGCCAGACGAATCATCGGCGGGACGTTTGATCGGATATTTGGCAACAGAAACGGCCAAACGGAGGAACAACGAGTTTGAGTGAACAGACAAGCAAGAAGGCGGAGCCGATGCTCGAGATCCGCGACCTCCACGTGAGCGTCGAGGGCAAGCCGATTCTGCGTGGGATCAACCTCGAGATCGGCGCTGGAGAAGTCCACGCCGTCATGGGGCCGAACGGTTCGGGCAAGAGCACACTTGCGCAGGTGCTCGCCGGCCGCGAAGTCTACGAGGTTACCTCCGGCACGGTGCGCTACAAGGGGCGCGACTTGCTCGAAATGCCTCCGGAAGAGCGGGCACGTGAAGGCGTGTTCCTCTCCTTCCAATATCCGATCGAGATTCCCGGGATGAGCACGGCGTACTTCCTGAAATCGGCGATCAACGCCGTGCGCAAGCACCGGGGCGAACCGGAGCTCGACGCCATGGACTTTCTCGAACTCGCTCGAGACCGGATGAAGCTCGTTGCGATGGACGAGCAGTTTCTCAACCGCGCAGTAAACGAAGGGTTTTCGGGCGGCGAGAAGAAGCGCAACGAGATCTTCCAGATGGCCATGCTCGAGCCGGCACTGGCGATTCTCGACGAAACCGATTCGGGCCTCGACGTCGATGCGTTGCGGACGATCGCTGGCGGCGTGAACGCGCTGCGATCGCCCGACCGAGCGATGCTGGTGATCACCCACTATCAGCGGTTGCTCGACTACATTGTTCCCGACCGTACGCATGTGCTCGCCGGCGGGCGCATCGTTCGCTCGGGAGGACCGGAGCTGGCCCGCGAGGTCGAAGAGCACGGCTACGGCTGGATCGAGGAGCACGCCGCACCGCCGGCGTCCGCGTGAGGGGGCGATGGCGCTGCAGTCCGACCAAGTCGTCCGCGGCTATCTAGAGGAGTTCGAACGTCGCGCCTCGGGGGAGGCCGGCCCTGTGGCCGAGATTCGCCGCGCGGCGGCCTCGGCGCTCGAGCGCGGCGGCTTTCCCACAGTCCGCGACGAAGATTGGAAGTTTACGAACGTCGCCCCGATCCTCCGGGGCGGTTTCGCTCCAACCGTCGGCGCGGAGCCGGAAAGCACGTGGCTCGAGCCGATCGTCGCTGAGCACGCGCTAGGCGGTGATGGGCCCCTGCTGGTATTTGCTTCGGGACGTTTCGTTGCCGATCGCTCGCGCACGGGCGACCTAGCCGGCGGCTACGTGGGATCGCTGGCGTCGCTGTTGGCCGAGCAGCCCGACCTCGTCGCCGCGCATTTTGGACGCGCCCTCGATGCCGGTGCGCACGGGTTTGCCGCCCTCAACGCGGCATTGTTCGAGGATGGCGCGGCGGTCGTGGTGCCCAAAGGCACCAAAGTCGAAGCTCCCGTCGAGGTGTTGATCGTCGGTGCGCCGGCCGATCGGCCCGGCGCGTGCCTGCCCCGCAACCTGATCGTTCTCGAAGAAGGGGCCTCGGCCGTCGTCGTGGAACATTACGTTGGGGACCGGCGGGCGAGTTATTTCACCGACGCCGCCACCGAAGTCCGCCTCGGCGCCGGTGCCGAGCTCGAACTGGTCAAGATCCAGGACGAAGCCCCGGCCGCTTATCACGTCCACCGCGTCGAGGCCCGCCAGGACCGCCAGAGCCGACTCCGCGCGCACACGCTGTCGCTTGGCGCCGCGCTTTCGCGTTCAGAACTCGAGGTTCATCTTTCCGGCCCCGAGGCCGAGTGCGACCTTGCCGGACTGGCTCTGGCGTCGGGTCGCCGGCACGTGGATCATTTTACGTCGATCGATCACGGTGCGTCGCACACGCGCAGCACGCAGCTTTATAAAGGAGTGTGTTCGGGAGCCTCCCGTGCCGTGTTCACGGGGAAAGTCTTGGTTCGGGAAGGGACCGAGAAAGTCTCGGCCGAACAGACGAACCGAAATCTCTTGCTGTCGGAGCACGCGCTGGTCGAGACGAGGCCGCAGCTCGAGATCTATGCCGACGACGTCCGCTGCAGCCATGGCGCCACGGTGGGAAGACTCGATCAGGACATGGTGTTCTACCTGCGGCAGCGAGGTATCGACGAGGCCGAGGCCCGGAAGTTGCTGACTTACGCGTTTGCCAGCGGTGCCGTCGACTCGTTGCCGGCCGGACGGCTGCGGGAGGCCGTAGCGACTCGGCTCCACGAGCGCCTCGATGCAGGCGGAGAGCTTGGTGACGATCGTAGGGGCGAAGGAGGCGCCGAGCTCGGCGAAGGAGGAATAGCGTGAGCCAGGGGAGGGCGCGACCCGCGGTGGCCGAAGCCACGCCGCCGGCGCTCAACGTCGAACTCGTCCGCGGTGACTTTCCGGTTCTTTCACAGGAAGTCCACGGACGGCCGCTGGTCTATCTCGACAACGCGGCGACCGCGCACAAGCCGATTGCCGTGATCGAGGCGGTGGCCGAGTACTACCGGCGCGACAACGCGAACGTCCATCGCGGCGTTCATACGCTGAGCGAGCGCGCCACGTTCGCATACGAGCGGGCGCGAGGGAAGGTGCACAAGTTCATTGGCGCCGCCGAGACGCGAGAGATCGTGTTCGTGCGCGGCACGACCGAGGCGATCAATCTCGTCGCCCAAACGTACGGGCGTAGCCATGTTAGCGCTGGAGACGAGGTGCTCGTCTCGGAGATGGAGCACCATTCGAACATCGTCCCGTGGCAGCTCCTCTGCCAGCAGACCGGTGCGCGTCTGGTGGTGGCTCCAATCGACGATCGCGGCGAACTCATGATGGACGAGCTGATTGCCCGGCTCGGTCCGCGCACCAAGATCGTTGCCGTCACCCACGTGTCGAACGCTCTCGGCACGGTGAATCCAGTCGCCGAGATCTGCGAGGCTGCCCATCGCTACGGTGCGGCGGTCGTCGTCGACGGCGCGCAGAGCGTCCCGCACTTGCGGGTCGACGTTCAGGCGCTCGGGTGCGACTTCTATGCGTTTTCCGGCCACAAGATGTATGCGCCGACGGGAATCGGCGTACTCTACGGTCGTGCCGAACTGCTCGATCGGATGCCGCCGTGGCAGGGCGGAGGAGAGATGATCCGAGAGGTCACGTTCGAACGCACGACCTACAACGACCTGCCGTACAAGTTCGAGGCGGGGACACCGGACATCGCCGGTGCGATCGGGCTCGGCGCGGCAATCGATTATCTCGGCCGGCTCGGCCTCGACGCGATCGCCCAGCACGAGCACGAACTGCTCGAATACGGGCGCGAACGCTTACAGTCGGTTCCAGGGCTTTCGATCGTCGGGCAGGCGCGCGAGAAGGTCGGCGTCCACTCGTTTACGCTCGATGGAGTCCACCCGCACGACATCGGGACGATTCTCGACCACGAGGGGGTGGCCATTCGCACCGGCCACCATTGCGCGCAACCCGTGATGCAGCGCTTCGGCGTGCCGGCCACGGCCCGGGCTTCGTTCGCGCTGTACAACACGAAGCAAGACGTCGACCGCCTGATCGACGGCCTGCACCGAGTTCGAAAGGTGATGCTCTGACAATGTCCGACCTGCGTGACCTGTACCAAGAGGTGATTCTCGACCACAGCCGGAACCCGCGGAATTTCGGCAAGCCCGAGCACCCGACGCACCACGCCGAGGGGTACAACCCGCTGTGCGGGGATCGCCTCGACGTGTATCTCGAGGTCGAAGGGGACACGATCAAGAGCGCCTCGTTCGAAGGGTCCGGCTGCGCGATCTCGACGGCATCGGCATCGCTGATGACTGAGCACCTGAAGGGCAAGCCGGTTGGCGAGGCGATGGCTCTGTTTCACAAGATGCACGCCACGCTTACCGGGCAAGAAGAAGACGATGGCGGCGACGTCGCGCTCGGCAAGCTCGCCGTGTTCGAGGGAGTCCGGCAGTATCCCGTGCGGGTCAAGTGCGCGACCCTCGCATGGCACACGCTGAAGAACGCGCTGGAGGGCCGCAGCGACGAAGTCGCCGTGACCGAATAAGAGAGGATCAGACGATCATGAGTGAAGGCAAAGACGAGCGGTCACTGCACGTGGTCGGCGACGGGACCGAGCGAGAGGACCAGGAACGTCGACCTGCGCAATCGGCGGGGGGCGTCGAGGCATCTCGTCCCGAAAAACTCTCGCGCGAAAAGCTCGAGGAGCTCGTCGTCGATGCGCTGCGCACGGTCTACGATCCCGAGATTCCCGTCAACATCTACGATCTCGGTTTGATCTACGACCTGCGTGTGGACGAGTCGGGCGCGGTGAGCATCAAGATGACCCTGACGACGCCGATGTGTCCGATCGCCGAGGCGATGCCCGGCATGGTCGAGCACGCCGTGCGGTTCGTGCACGGGGTGACCTCTTGCGACATCGACCTGGTCTGGGATCCGCCGTGGACGCCCGACATGATGACCGAGGCCGCGCGCTTGCAGCTCAACATCTAGCCCCGCGTTTCGGCCACCAGACCGCTGCCTTTTCAACCACTTGGAAAAGGTGCTTATCCCTGTCAAGAGGCGGGGGCGGGGTGGGGGCTGCTGGACTCCCGCGACTGCTTTTCGTAATCTTGCCGG
>CAZQYE010000130.1:0-6574 GCA_964597375.1 uncultured Myxococcales bacterium | reverse complement strand
GCGCTGGTCCGCGCGTGCGATCCCGGCTACAGGTACACCATGAGCCAGCGAGGCAAGTCGCGGCCCCAGCGTCTCGGCCGCGTGCTCGAAAGCGTCGTCGCCCGCTTGGGCCTCGACCGCGACCTCGACGATTACCGCCTGTGGCAAGCCTGGGACGAGGTCGTCGGCCCGGCCGTGGCGCGTAACGCCCAGCCGGTCCGTCTCGATGCCCGCCGGCTCGTGGTTGCCGTCCGCAACAACGTCTGGATGCAGGAACTCTCGCTCCTGCGCGAGCAACTGTGCGCCCGCCTGAACGAGTGGATGGGACGCGACGTCGTCGGGGAGATCTTCCTGGTCGTCGGTAAGATCGAGCCTCCGGCGCAGAAACGGCCGGCCCCGCGCCCGGCGCAGCCGCGAACTGCCCCGGCGGCAGAACCCGATACCGGTGCCCCCGAGGACGGGTCGCGCCGCCTCGAGGAAGCGATCGCACGGCTGTGGCGGGCCGCCCGCAACACACCGGTGCCGCCCGAGCAAGGAGACGACGACTGACCGACTTCCCGCCGCGGGAACGCCCGGTAACGGCGCCGGAGAAATCCTTCGGCCCTCGCGAGGACACCGGTCAAGGCGCCCGTCGTCCGCGAAAACGCCGGCGGGCGATCAAACTGCCGCCGCCAGTTCGGCCGGCGGGACTCCCCAGGCGGGCTCGATCTGCACGCGCTCACGAGCGGCTACCGCTTGCTCGACCATTTCGCCGACGGGCAGGTTCTCCTCCGCCTCGGCGACTTCGTCGAGCCGCGCTGCCGTCGCCGGATGGCGCGGCACGAACAACGTACAACAGTCCTGGTCGGGCACGATCGAGATCTCGTAGGTTCCCCAGCGGCGGGCCGATCGTGTGATCTCGAGTTTGTCCATTCCCACCAGCGGACGCAGGACGGGCCGCGACGCGGCTTCTTCGATGACCGTAAGATTGGCGAGTGTCTGCGACGCGACTTGCCCGAGACTCTCGCCCGTCACCAAGGCCGCAGCATGATCGAGCTCGGCGATACGCGACGCGATGCGCATCATCAGCCGGCGGTAGATCACGACACGAAGCGGCTTGGGCACCGACCGGACGACCTCGCGCTGCAGATCCCCGAAGGCGACGAGAGACAGGCGCAGGCCGGCCTGGCCGCGGGCCAGGACGCGAGAGAGCTGCTCGGCCTTCCGGCGGCTGGTGCCGTCGAGGTACGGTACGCTGTGAAAGTGCACGGCGTCGATACGACAACCGCGGCACATCATCCGCAGCCCTGCCACCGGCGAGTCGATGCCCCCCGACAGGAGGAGTAACACACGCCCGCCGGTCGACACGGGCAAGCCGCCGCAGCCTTCGACTTTACCGGCCATGCCAAGATAGATCCGGTCGGCGAGAACGATCACGTAGACCACGTCGTCGGGCTTCTTGAGATCGACCGGAGCACCGGTCGCCGCTGCGATGCGCGCGCCGATGCGGGATCCGATCTCCGGGCTCTTTAGGGGAAACGTCTTGTCGGCACGGCGGACTTCGACGCGAAACGATCCGCGCGGCCGCCAGGTCCGAAGGTGCCGGTCCACCGCCGCTTCGAGATCCTCGATCGAACGCTCACAGACCACCACCGGCAGGACGTTGGCGATTCCCGGCACCACCGCCAACCGCTCGAGCACCTCTTCGCACGGCGCGCGCCCGAGATCGACGAGCAAGCGTCCTGCGTTCGACTCCACGCGACCGATGTCGAGCCCGCCGAGCGCCCGGCGCACGTTCTCCACGAGACGGCCGACGAACATCGACCGGTGCCCCAGCTTGAGGGCCACCTCGTTGTAGTGAATGAGCAGCAGGTCGCGGGTACCGGCAGTCACCGCGCCACCGTAGCGTGGATCGACACGAGGCGCCACGGAAGGCCTTGTCACGCCGCGCCGCCGAGCCCACACTGCTTGGATGGACCTACCTGAGCGCCTCGGCCGATTTCTTCGCGAGCGCAAGCGCACCGCGCTGTCCGAACCAGACGCCGTGGAGTGTGCGGTGCTGGTTCCGATCGTCCGCGAACCGTCCGGACACGCCGTCGTCTACACGCTCCGCAGCGAGGAACTCCCCAGCCACAAGGGCCAAGTCTCGTTCCCCGGAGGCAAGCGGGCGCCCGGCGACCGAACCCTACTCGACACCGCCCTTCGCGAGGCCGGTGAAGAGATCGGCATCGATCCCGCCGACGTCACCATCCTCGGCCAGCTCGACGACGTCTTCACGATGGTGACCGATTACATCATTACGCCGTTCGTCGGCTTGCTGCCCGATGGAGTTCGGTTCACTCCGAACCCTTCGGAAGTGAGCGACCTGTTCACCGTCTCCATCGAGGACCTGCTCGACCCCCGCTACCACGAGATCGCAACCAAGAACTTCCGCGGGCATGAAATCGACATCGAGGTGATCACCGCCGGACGCCACACGATCTGGGGCGCGACGCATCGAATCACGGCAAACTTGATCGAGTGCTTGCGGGAGCTACGCGCCGGCGCGCTGGATCGCTCGTAGACGCTCGCCGCCGGCTACGAGCCGAGCTCGACGACCATCCCGTCCGTTGCGATGTCGAACGCGAGATCCTCGGCCTCGCGCACGTCCGCGCCAAGATGGGTGAGCAGAATCCGCCGCGCACCGAGTCGCTCGCGGTGGCTGAGGATCTCGCGATAACTGATGTGCACGTCGCTCGCCGGCTCGAGTGAACAGCATTCGCACAAGAACAAGTCCGCATCACGCGTGTGGCCGGCAAACGCATCGGTCCAGGCCGAGTCGCCCGAAAACACGAGGGTCGCTCCGCCGGCGGTGATCCGATAGCCGAGAGAGAACGGTTCCGCCGGATGCGGAACTTCGAACGTCTCGACCTCGAAACCGGCAGCCTGGAAATCGGCGCCCGGCTCGAGCGAGCGGTAGTTCACGGGAAAGTCGAAACTGCGGCACGTTCGCTCGCGATACATCGAAGCGTGCAGCGCCTCCACGCGGCCGGCGATCCCCCGTGGTCCGGCGATCTCGAGGGGCCGGCTGCGCCGGTTGCAGAACAAGTATTCGAGAAACAAGAACGGAAGCCCTGCGAAGTGATCCCCGTGCAGATGAGAAACCAGGACGATATCGGGACTGCGGCTGTCGATCCCGCAACGCTTCATTCCCGCGAGAACCGACGGGCCGCACTCGAGCAGCATCGTCCCCGCTCCGTGCTCGAGCAGATAAGCGCTGTGCAAGGCTCCGGCGCCGTTGAACGCATCGCCCGAGCCGAGGACCGTCAGGCGTAGCACGGCCTTGAGCCTACGCGGCTGCTCCCGCCGAAGTCAAGGCGGCGCTTGCAAACTCGCCATTTTGCTCCCACTGTCCGCCCACGATGGACGGCACGGAGCAAGAACCGGAATTGGTCGAGTCCTTGTCCTACGGGCGCGCCGGAATCGTGCGTGCCGGCGGTCGCGTGGTGTTCGTCGAGGGGGTGGCCCCCGGAGACCGAATTCGCTTCGAAATCCTGCGCGATCACGGTCGCTGGGCCGAGGGGCGTCTCGTCGAAATCGTCGAGCCGAGCCCGCACCGCACCTCGCCACCGTGTCCCCTGGCTTCGACCTGCGGCGGTTGCCCCTGGCAACACGTGGACTACGGCATGCAGCTGCGGGCCAAGCGCCAAGCGGTCGTCGATGCCCTCGAGCGGCTCGGCGGATTTCGCGACCCGCCCGTCGCTCCGATTACCGGGTCCCCACGCGTGCTCGGCTATCGCAATCGTTTGAAGCTGCGAGTCGAGAGCGGCCGCATCGGCTTTTACCGCGCCGCCACCCACGCTCTCGTCGAAATCGACGACTGCCCCGTTGCCGAAGACGCGGTACGGGCCTCTTTGCCCGCCGCTAGGCGCCTGCTCGCAACGCTCTCGACTCGAGTCACACGGGTCGAGATCGCCTCGCGGGGGTTGCTCCCCGGCGTCGTCTTCGGCCTGAACAGCGCGGGCCGCCTGCGGCCCTCCGACCGGGAACGCGTAAAGGAGTTCCTCGCACAACGCAGCGAACACGGGGTGGCCGGCGTCGTCATGTGGGGACGGGGCTGGAAGCGCAGTTGGGGGGACACCCGCCGCCGCACGACGGGCGCCGGCGGCGTAACCATCGAAACGGCGGGCAGTGCGTTCGGCCAGGTGAACACGGAGGCCAACCGAACGCTCGTCGAGCTGGCCGTCGAAGCGCTCGAACCAAGGCCCGGCGATACGCTCCTCGAGCTGTACGCCGGCGCAGGCAACTTTACGCTGCCCCTCGCCCCTCGAGTCGGTTCGATCACGGCCGTGGAGTCCGACCGCGACGCCGTGGAGTCAGGACGCGCCTCGGCGGCCCATCACGGACTCACCACGGTGGACTTCGTCCACGAGCGCGTCGAGCGCTTCGTCGCCGGCGGGATCGGCCGGTTCTCGGCGATTCTTGCGAACCCCCCTCGCAACGGCCTCGGGGCAAGTGCCGCGGCAATCGCCCGGGGTCGCGCCGGCCGCGTCGTCTACGTCTCGTGCAATCCAGCGACGCTCGCCCGCGATCTCAGGGTCTTCGCCGACAAGGGCTACCGCCTCGACCGGGTGATCCCGGTCGACATGTTTCCGCACACCTTCCACGTGGAAAGCGTCTGCCGGTTGACTTGCTGAGGGTGCGTTCCTATCGTGGACGTTGTTGTAGCGGGCCTTCTGGAGCGCACCTGATGAAAAAGAAATCTTCCGCCGCCAAGCCGAAAGCCGGCCCTCATACCAAGATCACCATCATCCCGGGCAAGGGCGTATCGCAGGCGATCAACTACCTGCTGGAGGATCGCGACGAGCTCGAATGGCTGGTCGCCGTCGGTCGCAACAAGGAAGGAGAGATCTTCTTCTACGACACGGGCGGTGACATCATCGAAGACCTCGGAACACTCGAGTACCTCAAGCAGCGGATCGCCCGCGCCCACTTCGGCGAAGACGTAGACTGAAGACCGGGGACGCGGCGGTCCCTTGCGCACTTTTTTTCTCTTCTACCTACTGGCGGTCCTGCTGCGCAGCCCGCTTCTGGCGCTGTTGATCATCGGGCTTCTCCTGTACTTCGGTGAGGCCCGTGTGCGCGGCCGCTATTTCAATCCAGCGCGGCTATGGGATCGGCGCAGTACGATCGCCGGCCTGCGCCGTTCGATTGCGATCAACCCGCACGACGTCGCCGCCCACAACGATCTCGGCCGCCTGCTTCTCGAAGCGGGCGACGTCGAAACGGCAAAGCAGCACCTCGAGAAGGCGATTGCGCGGATGGAGGAGTCGCCCGAGACGAACTTCTACTACGGACTCTGCTTGCTCCAGACCGGTGAGGAAGCACGGGGACTCGAGTTCATCGAGCGCGCCTTCGAGATCAATCCGCGCTTTCGCTACGGCGATGCGCATCTCGAGGTCGCCCGATACTACCACCGGCGCGGCGATGCCGGGAAAACGCGCGAGTGGGCCGAGCGGACGGTCGCCATCAACACGTCGAGCATGGAGGGGTGGACGCTGCTCGGCGAAGCGGCCGCCGAGCTCGGCGACGTCGCCGCAGCACGGCGGGCCTTCGAGTCGGCGCGCGAAGCGTTCACGGCGTTGCCGAGCTATCTGCGCCTGCCGGGACGCCGCTATTTGGTCCGGGCCAAACGCGGCCTGCGCCGCCTGCCGGCTCAGTAGGGCGAACCGCAGCGCGATCCACTGGGGCGCCGGCCTACTCGAGCGCGTGGAACACGAGGCCGGTCAATAATTTCGGGTAGAAGTACGTCGACTTCTGCGGCAGCAGCTCGCCGGCCAGGCACACTTCGGCCATTTCCCCGGCGCCGGTCGCACGCATGATGAAGACCGCCTGAGCGCGGCCCTCGTCGAGCGCGTCGAACGCCTCGCTCGAACTTGCCGTGTACTCGAGCTGGGGCTCGCCACCGCCGGCTTCGCGCAGCGCCGCACCAAGCACCTCTGCGTGGAGGACCGAAACGTCGAGGCGCCCCGCCTTGGGCCCTTCACTCGCCTTGGGCCGGCTGAGCAACAGATAATCCTCTCCTACACCAGCGACGAAAGCGTTGCGCGAACCGGGCTGCTCATCGAGCCAAGCGACGGCTTGCTTTCGGCCCTCCGCGGAGCGGCCGATGCGCTCGGCATCGAAACGTTCGCACAGCTGGCCGGCGAACCGAGCGAGGTCGGCTCCTCCAAGGGAGGTCGCCACCCGGTGCGTAGGCAGGATGATCATTCCCGGATCTTCTATCCTGCCGAGAAACGCGAGCACGTGCGCTTTGGGCTCCTGATCGTCGCCCGGCGCGTCTTCGCCGGCCGGAGGCTCGGCGCCCCCGTGCGTCGCCGCATAGTAATTGAGCGCCGTCTCGTAGCGATGATGGCCATCGGCGATGAACACCGTGCGACCGGCGAGCGCCCGCTCGATCGCCTCGATGTTGGCCGCCTCGCGCACGACCCACAGTCGGTTGCGCACGCCCTCGTGTTCGACGTCGATTGCGGCGGGCGCTTCCCATCCGCCGTCGGGTTGGGGATCGAAGTCCGGGTTCGAATAGAGCCCGAAGATCGGGCTGAGGTTGGCGCGAACTTCCTGCGTCAGGTCGAGG
>CAZQYE010000129.1:0-6725 GCA_964597375.1 uncultured Myxococcales bacterium | reverse complement strand
GCGCCCTCGCTGGTCACGTGCCGTGGCTGGCGGCGCTCGTCCGTGAGCTCGGGCATGCGCCCCGCCTACTGGAACCCGAGCCTTCGTCGCTGGCCGCCGGCGAGCAACTCTGCAACAGCTTCGACTCCTGTGGCCCGGCGAAGATCACGCACGCAGTGTGCGACACCGACTGCGAGGTTCTCCTGTTCCCCAAGATCCGAGAGATCTCGGACACGCGCGGGCCGGGCGGGCAGACCTGCGTCACCGAACAAGCGATGCCTGAAATCGTCGAGCAGTCCCTCAAAGCACGCGGCCGGGCGACGCGGGTCATTCGACCGCTCATTTCGTTTGCAGCGGGCCTAGAGACCCCCGACCTCATGAAAGCCGCCGAGACGATCGCCGACGCTCTCGGCGCGCCGCGCTCGGCACTAGAGCGCGCCGTAAGCGAGGCCGCCCGCAGTCAGCGCGAGTACGAGGCCGAACTCGAGCGGCTCGGCGCCGAGGCCCTCGAGTGGGCACGCGAGCGCCGGATTCCGTCCGTCGTCGTGTGCGGCCAGCTCCACGTGATCCACGACCCGGCGATCAACGCGACGATTCCACTCTTGCTCAGACAAAACGGCGTCATGCCGATTCCCGTGGACTGCTACCCCATCGGAGCCGACGTCCCGGTCATGGATCGGGTCTACTGGGGAGACGGGCGGCGGTCGATGCGCGCCGCGGTGCAAGCTCGCCAGGACGGCGACGTCTTTCCCCTGCTGCTCTCCTCGTTTGGATGCGGGCCGGCTTCGTTCGTCGAACAGGCGTTCCAGGCCGTGCTCGAAGGCTACCCGCACACGATCCTGGAAAGCGACGGGCACGGCGGAACGGCCGGCTACGTCACTCGGATTCAAGCGTTTCTCCAGTCGGTCGCCCAGCATCACGGCGCCGCGCCCGAGGCCGCTACCCCAGCCCCGGCACTCGAGCTCGTCAATCGAACGGCGCGCAGTGGTCGCTTCATGGACCGCAACGTTCGCTACGTGTTCCTGAGCGCCGCCGACTACCTCGGGCCGGTGTTCGCGGCCGTCTATCGCTCCTTCGGCTACGATGCCGTCGCGGCGCCGCCGCTGAGCGAAGAAAACTTCAAGGCCGCACGCTACGACTGCACCGGCAAGGAGTGCATGTCCTACCAGCTCGTCTGGGGCGCGTTCCGCGAGTACCTCGAGTCGTTCACGCCCGACAAAGAGACTCGTCTGATGCAGATCAACGGGCAGATGTGCCGCGCGGGCATGTTCGGTGTCAAAGACCGGATGTCGATTCGGCGCATGGGACTCGAAGAGCACGTCACCGTCTCGGGACTTCGTATCGGCGGTGGGCCTGCGATGACGATGCTCGTGTGGATCGGCTTGGCGGCCGCCGATCTGCTACGCCAGATTTGGATCTACCACCTCCCGGTCGCCACCGACCGCGAGGAACTCGACCGCCTCTACCACCGCTACGGCGATCGTCTGATCGCCCTGCTCGAGCGGCCCATGCCCCAGGGAAGGCGCGGGACGGCCGAGCTGTGGCGGCGCTGGCGGTCGCTGTGCAGGCTCGTCGGCGAAATGAGCGATGGGTTCGCACAGATCGCCGCGCGCCCGGACGCCGGCCGCCCGCTCGCACGGGCGTTCGTCTCGGGCGACATTCTCACCAAGGCGAACGACGTCGCCAACGGCGGCCTCTACTACCGCCTTGCCGATCGCGGCATCCAGCTCGTCGTCGAACCGACGTGCGACTTCCTCGAGTACCTGACGCGGCTGCAACCCCACCTGCTGTTCGGGCGAAGCGCGAACCGGCGGCAGATCCACACGTACCGCACGCTCATGGTTCCGCTTCGCCGGCGGTTGTATGCGATCGCCCGCCGGCGGCACCCCTGGCTGCCCATGCCCGACGTGCCGGCCTCGCTCAAGCGCTCCGAGGAGCTGATCGACACGGCAACCGTCGGCGGCAGCGCCCTGGCCGTGGGAAGCGTGCTTCACCATTGGGACACGGGCGACTACGACGGTGTGGTGATGGCGGCATGCTGGGGGTGCGACAACGGCCTGATCATGGAGAGCCTGCTCAGGCACCGCCGCGACATTCCGTTCTACTTCTTCTACGACGACGGCACGCCGATCGACGAGCGGCGCCTGGCGAGCTTTGCGTTCCGCTTGCAGCGGCGCGAGCCACGGCAGGCTCGGCCCAGGCAACTGCAGGCGCCGGCCCCATAGCGCGCATTTCTCGTCCTTGCGGCAGGCATTTTCTTAGCTCGACGGCTTGGGTAGGTTGCGCTCCGCAATCGGCCCCCGCAAACAGCCGTTTGGAGGAAGAAGATGCTGAGTCCGCAAGACGATTTCCCCATTCACCAGACCGCCAAGCCGATCGCCCACCCGGCCACGAGCGATCTCAACTTCTACGATCGCTACTGGTTCTCGGGACTGTCGCGGGACGGAGACTTCATGTTCGAGATCGCCCAGGGGATGTACCCGAACCGGCTCGTCGCCGACGCGGGATTCGGTATCTCACGCTCGGACGGCTGGCAGCACTCGCTGATCGCCTCGCGCCGGATGCACCCCAATCAGCGCGACACGGTCGTCGCTCCTCTCAGGGTCGAGGTCCTCGAACCGATGCGGGTCGTACGGGTGGTCGTCGAACCGAACGAAACCGGCATCGAGGCGGACTTGGTCTTCCGCGCGCGAGGCCCGGCTCTGGAAGAACCGCCGATGCTCATGTACCGCGACGAACGGCTGATCATGGAGACGTCGCGTTTCACGCAGTTCGGCATGTGGGAGGGCTTCGTCGTCGCCGGCGACCAACGCACCGAAGTCTCGGCCGAGACCTGTTACGGTATCCGCGACCGCTCGTGGGGCGTGCGCCCGATCGGCGAATTCCAACCCGGCGTGCCCCCGTCGCCGCCCAGCGTGTTCTGGATGTGGGCGCCGTCTCACTTCGATGACTTCTGCACCCATTTCGGCATCTTCGAAGACCCCAAGGGCCGGCGCTTTTATACCAACGCGGCAATCGCTCCGGCCTGGACTCCCCAGTCCGAGTTCGACATCTACTCCGAGGAGGGCACAGAGCGCGTCTCTCGAATCGAGCGCGAAATCGAGTGGCGTAAAGGGACGCGCCGCGCCTCGCGCATCGTGGTCACGATGTACCCCGATCTCGACGACCCGCTGACCATCGAGTACTTGCCCAAGCTGGTCTTTCAAATGCAAGGCATCGGATACGGCCATCCGGAGTACGGCCATGGTTTTTGGCAGGGCGAACACGCCGTGCACGGCTTCTCGGAGAACCTCGCCGAGGCCGACCCGCTGGTGCCTGCCGGGATTCACGTCCACCAACTGTGCCTGACGCGCTCGGGCGATCGGGAAGGAATCGGCCTGTGCGAACAGGTCGTCTACGGCCCGCACGAGCCCTCGGGCTTCAAGGAACTGCTCGACGGCGCCGAATAGAGCCGAGCAGGAGGGAGGCGCCGCCATCGCAACGAAGAAATCGTTCTGCCGCATCTGCCAAGCGTTTTGTGCCGTCGAGGTCGACGTGGAAGACGGCCGCGTCGTCGGCGTGCGCGGCGATCCCTCCGACCCGATGACGGGCGGATACACGTGCATGAAAGGCCGCCAGATGGCCGAGCAAGTGCACGGGGCCGAGCGCCTGTGGCGACCGCTGCGGCGCAACGCCTCGGGCGAGTTCGAGCCGGTCGCAGCCGAAGCGGCGCTCGACGAGATCGCCGAGCGCCTGCAGGCGATTCTCGACCAATGCGGTCCCCGTTCGATCGCCGTCTACTGCGGCACCTGCGCCTACTTCAACTCGGCTACCGTACCGGTGGCCCGCGCCTGGCTCGAGGCGATCGGATCGCCGTCGTTCTACAGCAGCCTGACGATCGACCAGTCGGCCAAGGTCGTCGCCGTCGGCCGCATCGGCATGTGGGGCGCCGGCACCCACAGCTTCAAAAGCTCGGATGTCGCGTTGATCGTGGGCAACAACCCGCTGGTCTCGCACCTTGCGCCGCCGAGCGGCCTGCCTGGATTCAACCCGAGCAAGAACCTGAGCGATTTCCTGCGACGCGGCGGAAAGCTCATCTGCGTCGATCCGCGGCGCTCGGAGCTCGCCCGCCGCGCGCACCTCCACTTGCAGATCCGGCCTGGCGAAGACGCGGCGTTGCTCGCCGGCATGCTGCGCGTGATCCTCGATGAAGGGCTTCACGACCGCGCGTTTTGCGACGAGCACGTCGCCGGTCTCGACGACCTGCGCGCTGCGGTCGCCGACTACACCCCAGAGTACGTTGCGGCCCGCTCGGAAGTCGATGCAGAGCAAATCGTCGAAGCGGCGCGGCTGTTTGCCCGCGGGCCGCGCGGCTGCGCAACCAGCGGTACCGGACCCGACATGGGCCCCCACCCGGCGCTGAGCGAGCATCTGATCTCGGCGCTCAACATCGTGTGTGGCCGCGTCAACCGGCCCGGTGAGCGAATCGACAACCCGGGCGTACTAGGCCCCGCCGTCCCGCGTCCCGCCCAGGCGATTCCTGCGGCCATGCTGCCGCCGATGTTTCATCTTGGGACCGGAGTGCGCGCGCGCGTGCGCGACCTCGAGCGCGTGTGCGACGAAATGCCGACGTCGACGCTCGCCGACGAGATTCTCACGCCAGGCGAAGGCCAAATCCGAGCGCTCGTATGCCTGGGCGGCAACCCGGCGGCGTCGGTCCCCAACCAGGAGAAAATCTGCCGGGCCTTCCAGTCCCTCGATCTTCTCGTCTGTGCCGAGCTGCGCATGACGGAGACCGCGCGTCTCGCCGACTTCGTCCTTGCCGCCCGCCACCCGCTCGAGCGCGCCGACGCCACGGTCTTCTCGGACATGTTCTTCGAGGCGCCCTACGCCCACTACACCGAACCGGTCCTCGCCGCCGACGACCAGGTACGCGACGACTGGCAGTGGATCGCCGGCATTGCGCGCCGCCAGGGACGGACGCTCGGTTTGCCCGGCGGCTCGCTCGACGGCGACAGCGACGACAAGTTCGCCGTGCTCGAAAAGATCCTTCCGGGATCGCGCGTGCCGCTTGCCGAGGTGCGCGCCGCCGGCCGTGGCCGCGTGTTCGAAGACGTCGAGGTTCTCGCCGACCCTCCCGTCGAGGGTCTCGACTTTCGGCTCGAGCTTGCGCCTGCGGGAATCTGCGACGAGCTGCGCGAGCTGCGCTCGGAGTGGGCGCCCGGCGATCCTCGCCCGGGAAGCCCGGGCGGCTTTGATCACCTGCTCATCTGCCGCCGCATGAACGAAGTCCTCAACTCCGTGGGCCGGGACTTTCCCCTGTCGCGCGAGAAGGCCCCGACGAACCCAGCCTACATGCACCCCGATGATCTAGCGGCGATCGGCGCCGCCGGCGGCGACCTCGTAGAGATTCAGTCGGAGGTGGGCTCGATCGTCGCACTCGCCGCCGCCAGCGACGAGGTGCGGCCGGGCGTCGTGTCGATGGCCCACGCTTGGGGAGGATTGCCGGGCGAGATCGACGACCCGCGTGCGGGCGGCGCCAACACGAATCGGCTGACGGCCGACGACCGCGAAGTCGACCCCGTCACCGGAATGGTCCGGCAGACGGCGATCCCCGTGCGCGTGCGCCCCGTGGCATGACGCCGGTTCATCGCTAAAATAACAGCGGTATGCGTTACGAGGGCATGGTGTACCGGCCGCCGAGCGAGGCCGGATCGCTGATCATCCAGGCGACCCTGGCGTGCCCGCACAACAAGTGCGCTTTCTGCGCCATGTACAAGGACCGCAAGTTCCGCGTGCGGCCGATCGAGGAGGTCATCGAGGATCTCGACCTCGCCCTTGCGGTCTACGGACCCGACCGGGTGCGGACGATCTTTCTCGCCGACGGCAACACGGCGGTGCTGCCGACCGAGAAGCTGATTCGAATCGGCGAAGCCGCGCGCGAGCGTTTTCCCCGGCTCGAGCGGATCACCATGTACGGCTCGGCCAAGTTCCTGGTGAAGAAGTCCCTCGAGGAGTGGCGCCAGATCGCCCAAGCGGGCATCACCCGCATCCACTCGGGACTGGAGTCGGGTGACGCCGAGACACTGCGCGATCTGTGCAAAGGCGTCACGCCCGAGGAAGCAATCGCGGCGTATAACCACGTGCTGGCGGCCGGCATCGAACTGTCGGTCTACGTGATGATCGGGGTTGCCGGCGTCGAGCGCTCGCGCGAGCACGCGCTCGGGAGTGCCCGAGTCCTGAGCGCGGCGCCGCCGACGTTCGTACGGCTGCGCACCTTCGTTCCCCAGCCGAACACGCCGTGGCACGACCGCTGGCGCCAGGGCCGGCTGACGCTTCTTTCCGCCTACCAGGCGCTCGAAGAAACCCGCCTGCTGGTCGAGCACACCGCCGGACCGACGATGCTGCTGTCCGATCACGTCTCGAACTTCCTCGACGTCCGCGGCCGGCTGCCCGAGGACCGCGCGCGCATGCTTGCGCTCATCGATGAAGCCCTCGGCTGGCCGCGCTCGCGCTTCCGGCCGCCCACCGAGTACCTCGTCGGCGTCTCGCTCTGACGGGTCCGCTCGTGCCGCAACCTTCGATCTCCCGCCGCCGCTTTCTCGCCGGCGCGGGACTGACGGCGGTTGCGCTCTCGCTCAGCCGTCTGGCGCCCCCCGCTCCAGCCGGGCGACGACGCCGGCGCAGGCGGCGCCGCGCTGCCTCGCCTGCACCCGCCTACGGGGATTGGCGCGACGTCTACCGCCGCGCTTGGACGTGGGACTCGA
>CAZQYE010000128.1:0-6817 GCA_964597375.1 uncultured Myxococcales bacterium | reverse complement strand
TCCCCGCAGCGTGCGGCAAGGACCCGGCCGAGCCTGACGTCGAGTGGATCGAGCGCCACGCCGCCTGTCGCCAGCTCGGTCATCCCGAACGCTCCTCGGCGAGAAGCTGGTCAAGCGCTTCAATCAACCGCGACGGCGGGCGATCCCGATACCACCCGGCCCCCTCGGGGACGCCTCGGAGAAACACGTAGTACACGGCGCCGAAGTGGCTTTCGTACCGGTAACCGGGCACGCGGGTCCGCAAGAATCGGTGCACGGCAAGAACGTAGAGATGATACTGCAGAACATAATCGTGCCCGCACATCGCCCGCCACACGGACGCATCATCGTAATCCCGCGCGCTGTTTCCGAGGTGATTCGACTTCCAATCGACGACGTACCAGCGCCCATCGTGCTCGAACACCGCATCGACGAACCCCGTGAGAAACCCTTGGAGCCGGTCTCGCCGCAGAGACTCGACGCGCCCAGCATACTCCTCCGCGACTCTGCCGTCCGAAGCATCCCGCATTACCGCCGCGAGGTCGCGGGTGCTCACGTCCGACACCGGGACGAAGAACCGCCATTCATTCAGCCTCTTTGTCTGGGGAACATCACGGAGCCGCACACCGTCGATTGGCGCGGACATGCCGGCGAGCGAGTCGAGCAGGTCCTGAACCACCGCTTCCGGCTCGATCGGAGCATCGTGCGCATCACGACGATCGAGACCGTGACGCACCAGTGCTTCTCGGATGAGCGCCGACGTCCGGTCGTCGCGCAAACGGGGGAAATCGACCTGCTCGAGAATCTCATGCAAGCAATGGCCAGCCCGAACCCCCCGGGCAAACCCGTAGACGCCCACCGCTGCTGCCGGTTCGCTCGCGGGCAGCCCCGGATCTGCATGATCCGGAGCATCCTCGGTACGCCTTTCGGTCAGGCTCGAAAAGCTCGAAATCCGCCATGGGACGAGACGGCTGCGGGCGCCCTCTGGAAAACACCGCGCGCGTAGTTCCGGCCGGTCCTCGACCGGTCCCGCCGGCATGACGTCACTGGGTTGCGCTAACTCGGAAAGCTGCATGACCTCAGGATGTGACGCAACCAGGGCTTCTACCGCGCGCCGCAGGGCTGTGGGATCGCGGCTGAGCTCCTCGTCGATGCGCGCGATCTGACGCTCGACCCATTGTGCGGGACTCTCTCCCTCATTCGGCCCGCCATCGCGCAGCAGCAGGTGCGCCAGAGGCGCCTCCCCGTGCCGGCCGGATCCTCCCACCGCCGCGACGACGAAACAGCGGTGCTTGGCACGTGTCAGCGCGACATAGGCAAGCCGCATCTTTTCCGCCAACTCTTCAGCCGCCCGCAGCGCCCGGCGCTCCTCGATGCGGCCGGAGCCGAAGTCTGCAACAAGCTGCGTTCCCTCGTGGGCAACAACCGGACACGGATCGGGGCTGCGACCCGGGTCCCACAAGAACGGGCAAAACACGACATCGTACTCGAGTCCCTTGCTCTTGTGTGTGGTCACGACCCGTACAGCACCACTCTCGGTTTCGAGTCGGCGCTCGGTTTCCGCATCCGCTCCCTCGGCCGCGCCCGCGAGCCGTTCGCGCAACCATGCAACCGTCTCCGAAGGAGAAAGTCCGTCACGAGTCGCAACTTGCTCGGCAAGCTCGAGCAAGTGCATCAGATCCGTGAGGCGTCTCACCCCGTCCCGCTGAGCGAGGAATCTACACCGGACGTCGAACTCCGACAGGAGACTGGTCGCCATGGCGGCGAATCCTTCCTCCCGCCAGCAGCGCAGGAAGTCATCGAATCGCGAGAGATACTCCTCGGCAACCTCGTCCTGTTGGTCGAGACGCGCGATGTCCTGGGCGCGCAGGCCGCAAATCCTCGTTGCAAGGGCCGCCCTCACCCGCCCCCCGGCCGCCGGCTGCAGCACCGCTTGCAGCACGCGCAGCAAATCGATCGCCTCGTCGCTGGAGAACACGTTGTCGGACGCACTTACCACTGCCGCGATACCGAGCTCGCGCAGCGCCCTGCAAATCAGCCGACCCTGGTCGTTCGTGGCCACCAGCACGGCGATCGAGTCGGCGGTCAAAGGACGGCCACCGATGCTCACACCGCCGCCGAGCAGCTCAGCAATCTTGCCGGCCACGCCGATTGCCACGGCCTCGGTCACTTTCGAGCGGTTCGTTCCATCGCCGGCCCACAGCCATTCGAGCGGCCGGCCGCCGTCACCGGCGAGAGGCTCCAGATCGGCCAGCCCCCCGGCCTCGACGCGAGCATAACCTATCTCCTCGAAGACGAACGGTGCTGGAACGGCCTCGAACACGGCGTTGACGGCCGACACCAAGCCGCTGCTGCTTCGCCAGTTTCGGTCGAGGGAATACCGCCGATCGGCTTTTTTGGCAGCATCGAGGTACGCAAACACATCGGCTCCTCGGAACCGATAGATCGATTGCTTCGGGTCGCCGATGAGAAACAGCCGGCCGCTGCCGAACAGGCGATCGAAAATCCTCCACTGAAGCGAGTCCGTGTCTTGAAACTCGTCGATGAGGACGGCGTCGTAACGGGCGCGCACCGCGTCGCGCAGCGCCGGTGCTCGCACTGGATCTTCGAGCGCATCGTTCACGAACAGGAGAAGATCATCGTAGGCGAAGACGCCGCGCTCGCGCTTCAACCGCGAACAGTTGCGCTGCAATGCGTCCAGGAATGCGACACGTACGCTGTGGCGAAAGCTCTCGAGCTGCGCAACCCATCGCGCGCATACCTCGAAGAAACGCGGCGGCTTCCCTTCCGGGCGCCGCGACTTCTTGAAACACTCGGCCAGCTGCGGCGGGGTCAGGCGGCCGAACTCCTCGGGGGTGGCAACGCCCCGCCCCTGCAAGAACGCCTCGACCCGCTCTAGGGTGTCCCTGACGTTATCGCTACCCAATTGTCGGCCCGACTTGGCCTTGCGCAACGCCTCCACAGCAAGGTACGACTCGAGCTCAGTACGGTCGAAGGCCGCTCGTAGCTGCGTGTAGCAAGCAGACAGGCCGGAACGCGCGACGTCGAGCGGTTGGGCTTTCGGTTCGACGCGCATGCCGAAGCGGTTGCGGACCTCGCGGGTCTCTCGCAGCAGCGCCTCCGGACTCCAGCCGAACGATGCCGCGATTTGAGCGGCGAAGGCATCGCCGTAGAACGTCGCGCGGTAAAATTCCCGTGCGCCTTCCAGCGTCAGGGCCTGTTCGTCGTCGACGAGATCGAGCTCAAACGGAACGCCGGTCTCGAACGCGTTTTCGTCGATGAGACGGCGACAGAACCCGTGCAGCGTATGGACGGCGAGGTCGTCCACCGCCACCCTCGCCACGCGCAGCTTGTCCCGGCACGCAGGCAGCGTTCGCTCGACGACTCCACGGATGAAGTCGTCCGCCTCCGTGCCGCCTTCGGCGAACGCCGAAGCGCGCGCAATCGTGCGTCGAATGCGATCCGCCAGTTCATCGGCCGCGGCATTCGTAAACGTCACCGCAAGCACACGGTCGATACCGCCGACCTGCCCCTCGAGAAGAAGGCGCAGGACGATACCCGCCAGGCAGTACGTCTTGCCGGTCCCTGCGCTGGCCTCGATCAAGCTCGTGCCTTCGCCCAGTTCCGACTCGAGAAGATCGAACCGAACGAGCGTGTTCACGGCACATCTCCGCGCGCAGCGTCCAGCAAAGGACGCCACAGAAGATCGGACCACTCGGCGAACTCGTCCCAATGGTCGTAAATGGGATCGGTATCGCGAAAACAGAGGCCCACATATGGATCCTCGGCCTCTTTGCTCCTCGTCAGCGCCGCGTGCGCTTTCTCCAGAGCGTTCTGTCGGGCGACTTCCGGATCTTTCTTCGAACGCGCGAGCTGCTCGACGAACTCCCTCGACGCGTGGAGAAACACCGGCAGCGGGCGCACCGACCCGGCAAGGTAGCCCTCGACCAAAGCCTCTAAAGCTTCCGTAGCCGCTTCCGGTCCCGTTTCTCGCCAGTCGATCGTCATGCGCTCCCGCGTGGCCACCACAACTGCGAGCAACGGAACGTCGGCCGGCCGCGGCTTGACGGAAGCCGCAAGCGCCAGCAGATGGATCCATGCCGGAGGGAGCATCCTGGTCGTCGAACGGGAAAAGCGGTAGTCGCGCAGGCCCGCTGCCGGCCATCCGTCGACCACGCCGACCAGCTTCCAGCCCCGGCCGAGCACTTCCACGGGAATCGGATCGTACCGTTGCGCCGGCCTAGGCTCGATCGCCATCCGATTCAGGGTCGCCGAAACCTCGTCGTACGCCAGCCGCCCGATCTCACCGGCCGGCAAGATCCCCGCGGCGCTCAGCCACGCCCGTTCGGCCTCTCCTCCCGCCTTTCCTCGGATCCGCCGCTCGATGAGCCGCTGGCCCACGACGAATTCGCTGAGCCCCTCGAGGCGAAACGGCTCGCAGTCATCACCGGGGCCTTCTTGCCGTTCCAGGAACAGGCCGAGAGTGCGGCGGCAGAAAAACCGACTCGGATGCCGCCAAAACGAGACGAGATCCGACAATTCGATCGTCCTTGGAACCACCACCTCCACCGGCCCCTCGACGAAAGGTTCCCGCTTCGATGCCCCCTCGGCGAGCAGCCGCGCCGCGTCGCAGTCGGCCGACGAATAACTCCAAAGCCGATCGTCGCTCCCGTCGAAGTATCTTGGAGAATAGGGCGCGAACGGGTGCTCGACCACCAACGCATCCGAGGCCGGCGCCCCGCCGGCCCCTACAAAAGTCCTGTTTACCTGGTCGATCAGTTCCGTCACGACGGCCGACGGAGCCCGCGCCGAACCGTCGCGTGGCGAGCGACCGCAATAGGTCAGAATCAGTCGCTCGCGCGCCGAGCACAGCATTTCGAGAAAATGGTACCGGTCGTCGGCAGCACGACTGCGATCGCAGCGCCGTGGTGTGACCCCCATCAAATCGAACGCCGGCCGTCGCTCGCGTCGCGGGAACGATTCGGCATCGAGACCAACGATGCACAGGATCCGAAAGGGAATCGGCCTCAGGGACTCGAGCGGCGCAACGGTGATCGACCCCGAGATCACGGAACGCCGTGCGGGCCCCTCTTTGAAAAGGGTCTGGAGATACTCGCGGACGACTTCCAGATGGACCGGCTCGTCATCGACAACGCTCGCAGCTTCCGCCAGCTCACCGAGCCGGCATCGGACCTCGTGCAACGCCTCTTCTTCGTCGAGGGACCGCGCGGCGGTAAGCCGATCGAGGGCCCGGCCGAGGTCGTCCGCCCAGTGGCGCACCGGCCGCGGGTCTCGCAGACTCCGCACCGCGGACAGCAGGGCACCGGAAAACGACAGGAGTCCGGAAACCGACGCCACATCTTCACCGCCGACCGGGGAAACACCAGCAACGATGCTGTCGACCTCACCGGTGGCGTACCCCATGACCAGTCGCTCGAGCCCCGCATGCCAGGAAAACGCTTGCGCGCCGGCAACTCCGTTTGCTTCAAGATTTTCCTCTCCCAGCCCCCACCGAATGTTCGCGCGGTCGACCCAGTCGGCCAGAACGCCGGCATCGGCCTCCGAGAGGTCGAACGCCGCCCGCACGAGTGGGAAGTCCAACATCGCCAGGACTTCTGTCGCCCCCAAGCGACCGCCGGCGAGGTCGAGAAGCGCAAGCAGCAATTGGGCGGCAGTGCGCTCGGTCGCCGTCGGCCTGCCCGCTACCGCAACTGGAAGCCGTACGCCCGAGCTGTCGGGAACAGCGAAGACCGCGTCGACGACGGGCCCGTATCGCTCCATGTCGGGAACAGCGATCGCGACGTCGCCGGGCCGCAAGTCCGGCTCCCGCTCGAACGCGTCGAGCAGGCGGTCGCGCAGCACCTCGAGCTCGCGTCGAGGAGAGCAGCACACATGAATCTCCAGCGACCGATCTTCCGGTGCCAGCGCCGGACGCTCATCCCGGTCCGTCGGGCTTCGTACTGCGTAGATGTCCCGCTGGATCAGGTGCAAGACGTCCTGACCTGCCGGCGGCACGAACTCGAGTGGAGTCCAGCCGCTACCCGACGGATCGACCTCGAGCAGGATCTCGGTGAAGTCACGCCCCTGCCGGCCGAGCGCCGCCAGCAACTCGTTCGCAGGGGTGTCCGCGCCGGCCCCCTCCTGCCGGCCCTCGCGAATGCGCTCCCTAGGACTCGCAACGTCGCCCCAGTACTCCGGAGTCACCTGCAGCTGGTACACGGTCACCGGGATATGCCGCCCGAGCGCAGCCAACAGATGGAGAACCGGCGGGGCCATGCGGGCTACGGCGAAGGCTCCAACCCGCCGTGGCAGGTGATCGCGAGGCACGGTCCCGGCGGTCAAGCGATCGGTCAACGACCGCAGACGCCGCGCCAAGTGTTGCTCACCGGTGAGGCGCTCGACCACCCTTTTCCACAGCCGGGCTTGCCATGCCTCGTGGGGATTTGTGCTGCAAAGCGAATCGGATTCCCACGCCAGGAGAAGCTCGGGCCGGTACACCTGGTACCGGTCGAACAATACGGCAAGCCGGTCGGCGAGCTGGTAACGCTTGCGCTGATCCTCATCGCCTACCACGTACCCCAGAGGAATTTCGAACCCCCCGGATGCTTCCCACGACGCCATGTCGGCGAAGATCGCCCACCTGAGACGCGGCCGGTCGAACCAGCGCTTTTCCCGTCCCGTCGGCTCCCGGCCGAACACCCGATCCGCCAGCTCGTGACAGAAACGGCGCGGCAGGACCGTGTCGAGATTCGCCGCAATCCCACGATGCCTCGCCAAGTAAAGGGTCAGCCAACGCCCGCAGCCATCGTTCTGGACCACGACCGTCTCGCTCTCGAAC
>CAZQYE010000127.1:0-6833 GCA_964597375.1 uncultured Myxococcales bacterium | reverse complement strand
ACAACCCATGGGCTCGGACGCGATCCTCCGGGTTGCTGCCCGGAACCGTGAACCAGCATACAGAGTGCCACGATCCTGTTGCACCGGCGAGTCATCACCGTGCGAAGCCCATCGGCGGAGCCTGCGGTGGCAGCGCTGCATGGGCCGTCTTCCTCGTGGCTTCCTTGACCTCAATCTCACAATATTTCACGAGGGAAAACGCGTGAGCACGCGCCAGACGTGGCCAGGCGCAGCATGTGCCAAGCGGAACGTACCCAACCGTACGTGAGCATTGGCAGTGAGCGGCGAGATGTCGCAGCCGCGAACGAGCACGGCCGCAGATTGCGTGTGCTCGCGCGAGCAATCGCGGTTTTCACCGTGAAATACTGTGAGATTGAGGTGAACTGAAAGGAAACGCGGGTCGAAGCAGTTGCTCAACGGTTCGGGCCGGCATGCTCGACGCCCCATTCGGGTTCGCAGCCGTCGACTGGCGCGGTCTTGGTGGCTGTTGATGCCGTGACAGCTTCTTCGCTTGGCCGGCAGGTGGTGGTAGAGGGGCGTGTTGGGACCTGCCGCTGGCGTGGAGCCGGTTGCAGCGCCTAGCGCTGGACGCAGCCACTGTAGAACTGACGGCCGCGCTGCGGGCAAGCTGGGGGCAATGAAACGAGCACTTGAACTGCGAACGGAGTGACAGATGGACACAGAAGCACGTCGATCGACGGTTGCGGGGCCGCTCGAGCGCTTGTGGCGGGCGCTCTTGGTCTGTCTCGGCGTATGGGGCCTGGTGCACGCCGCGGGCGGCGCGGCCGCCGATCAGGCGGCGTTTTCCGTTGCGGCACGGGAGTTCCGCTTGGTCGATGACAGCGGGGTCGCGCGCGCTCTGTGGCGCGTCCGAGACGGAGCCGTGACGCTGACGATCCTCTCGAGCGACGGCAAGGCGAGCGACGAGTATACGTTCTCCGGCGGTCGGATCTTTTCCGGCCTCGCGGCCGAGCGCCGGCGCGCGATTGCGCCATCGGAGTGCTCTTGCCGTGGGACAGCCCGATCTGGATCGACTGGGCGTGCCCGATCTAGTGGAACCGAGCGTGTCCGATCCAGCCCGGCTGAAGGCGCGGGGGAGCGGCGCGGGTCCGAACCGGCAGGCAAGCCAAAGGAGGACGAGGACTCCTCGTTCGACTGGGTCGACTGACGCGGCACCGGTGAGACGGCCGGGGATCGTTCGGCCTCTTCCGGCGGTGCCAGCGCGTTGGAAAAGACGCGTCAGTGTGCGCCCGTGTCGCGAAGTTCCTTGGGAAGCGGAAACACCACGTTCTCCGTCGCGGTCGAGAGCTCTTCGACGCTGGAAAAGCCCCGTGCGACCAGCGCGGCGACGGTTTCCTTCACCAGAGATTCGGGTGTCGAGGCGCCGGCCGTCAGTCCGACGGTGCGTGCGCCCTCGAGCTGTGCGGCGTCGATATCGCTGGCGGACTCGATGAGCGTGGATCGGGTCCCAGCCTTGCGGGCTACCTCGACGAGACGATTGGCGTTACTCGACGTCGGCGAGCCGATCACGAACACGACGTCGGAGGCCTTGGCGAGCGCCTTGACCGCCGTTTGCCGATTCTGAGTGGCGTAACAAATGTCGTCCTTGCCGGGTGTCACGACCGAGGGGAAGCGACGGCGGATGGCCTCCATGATCTCCGCCGTATCGTCCACGGAAAGCGTCGTCTGAGTCACGACGGCGACCCGCTCGGGGTTTTTCGGAGCAAGGCGGGTCACGTCTTCGACCGTCTCGATCAGCTCGATCCGGTCGGGAGCCTGCCCGAGTGTACCATCGACTTCGACGTGGCCGCGATGCCCGATGAGGAGAATCTCGTAGCCGTTGCGAGCGTACCGCAGAACTTCGAGGTGAACTTTGGTGACCAGCGGGCAGGTTGCGTCGATCACACGCAGGCCTCGAGCGTGCGCCTCGGCGCGGACGGCCGGAGAGACGCCGTGTGCGCTGAAGACCAGGAGCGCCGACCGTGGAACCGCCGCTAGGTCCTCGACGAACCGCGCGCCTCGAGCCTTCAGCCGATCCACGACGTGCCGGTTGTGGACGATCTCGTGCCGGACGTAGACCGGCGGCCCGAACTCGTCGAGAATCCGGTCCACGATTTCGATGGCGTAAGAGACCCCGGCGCAAAAGCCGCGGGGGCTTGCCACGAGTACGCGCTTGTTCTCTCGGTCCGTGTTCACGATCCACATTCGGCGCCGGCCTGGGCGGTACGCAGCCGAAGCCTGCGGGAACGCCCGACGACGACGCCCTCGCGGCGCCACGCGAGCAGGTGGGCAGCTTGCCACGGTGAGGGCCGGCGGACAAACGGGCGAAGGTTGTCGGCCGGTGTGCGGCGGCGCATGGGCCCGTTTCTCCGTGGCACGCTCTAACGTGCTGCGCGGGACGCCAACGAGTTGCGCCGCGTGTGCGAGAAATGCCGGCTGCAGCGGCTTGCGTTCTTGGTCGGTCTCACGCTCTCCGTTTGCGGGAGCGCCGGGGACAGGTGCGGTAAGCGATCGGCCGTGCCGCGCCGAGTGTCTTGCGGTTTCGCCCTGGCACGTTCTTCGGGCATCGACGGTGCGTGGTGACAAGGCGCACGGCCGTTTGCCGGCCGCGGGAGAATGGGGTGCGCACCGATTTTTCGAGCCGCCGGTACGCCGGACGGGATCCCAACGGCGAGGCTGCACCGATACGGCCGGCCTCGAGGACTGCAAGTAGTGGAAAGCAAAGGGGGCGGTTGCAGAATCGGCGGCCCGCGATATGGTTTCGGCTCGCGAAACAGCCTCGACGGGTCGGCCTCTGCGTGGCCGCGCAATAGACGGGTAGAAGGCGAGGGAACAGATGCAGCGTAGCAGGAGTGCCGCCGGCGGTGCGGTGGCGATTGCGGTGGTCGTATGGTTGGTCGCGGCGACGGGAGGATGCGGCTCGACCGGCAGCGTGAGCAGTCCGACTCCCCCGACGGCTGTCATCAAGGTGACAAGCTGGCTCGTCGACGTCGGCGGCAGATTCCAACTCGACGCGAGCGATTCGACCGACCCGAAGGACCGAGAGCTCGATTTCACTTGGACGATCGTTCATCCGACGAGCCAGGCGGAGTTCGAGGACCACTGCGAGGACGTGCCGGCGGAAATCTGTACGCACAACGACGACGATCCGTGCTCCGACGATCCGAATACCTTTTGCACCAGCAACGCCGACTGCGCCACGGGCACCTGTATGATCAACGCTGGAACGACTTCGTCGGAGTGCTCGACCGGCAAGTGTTTGGTGGGGAAGGGGAACCACTCATCGATTGCAACGTTCATTGCGGATGTGCCCGGCCCCTACTCGGTCCGCTTGCTTGCCGAGAGTAGTCGCGCGAACGACGTCGCGACGATGGTTCTCGACACCTACCCGTCGTTGTTCGTCGTCGGTTCGTTGTTCGCGTTCGGCGGCACCCAGGGGGCTGCCATTGGGGAGTTCGCCGACGCCGCCAGTTTCGCCGCAGGCGCAACGCGCGGCGTGTCGAATCCTGCAACGGGCAACATCTTGCTTGCCGTTCCCGGTGCGGGCCTCGTTCGCGAGTTCGACTATCGCGATGGGAGTGTCGTCGGGACGTTCGGCGAGACGGCGGCGTTCAGCTCCGATCCGGTTGCGCTTGCTTTCGATGCTTCGGGCCGGCTGTTCGTTGCCGACTCCGACGGCAGGGTTCAGATCTACGACGGTTCGACTGGGTTGTTCATCCGGACGTTCGGCGATGTCGCGGCGGGCGGAGAGAGTGTTTCCGCCATCGCGTTTTCGCCGGTGACCGGCAACCTACTGGTCGTCGACGGTGCAGCCGGAAAGGCCGTGCGCGAGTACGATGCTGCGGGGAACCTGGTCGGACCGCTCGGTGCGACCGGCGCCGCCGCCGGCGTGGCGGTCGACCTGGCCTTTGCCGACGACGGGACGAACGATCTGTTGATCGCCGACGGCGATGGCGATGTGATTCGCTGCGCGAGCGACGGCACGGGTTGCTCTTCGTTCGGCAGCGCTTCCTCGGTGCTCCAGGCCGGCGGGCCGACGGCGATCGAGGTCAATCCGAGTGATGCGGCGCCGTCGGCGAAGGTGTTGATCGCCGACTCCGTGCTCGGCGCCGTCGTTGGTTGTTCGGGAGACGGGGCGACCTGCGGTGTCTTCGGCGAGACCGATTCGATCTCGTCGTCGTTCAGCGATGTCCTGTTTGCACCCCCGGCGGTTCCGACGACCACGACCACCACGGTGTCGACGACGAGCACCACGGTGACGACCACGACCGTTCCCTGAGCCTCGGCTGGCCGGGAGGACGAGCGCACGCGGTCCACAGCGGACGAGGGAAGAGCCGACGATGAAAGACCGGGCGTTCTTCGAGCGGCGCGAAGAAGAGACGCTGGCCCCTTATGCCATGCGCTCGGGCGCGTCGCGGGGTCGCGCGTACGCCGAGGAGGAGCACCCGTTTCGTATGGCGTTTCAGCGCGACCGGGATCGGATCATCCATTCGAGCGCGTTTCGGCGGCTCGAGTACAAGACGCAGGTCTTCGTCAATCACGAAGGAGACTACTACCGAACCCGCCTGACGCATACGATGGAGACGGCTCAGATCACGCGTACCATCGCGCGGGCTCTCGGCCTGAACCAGGATCTTTCCGAAGCCGTCGCGCTGGCCCACGACCTTGGGCACACTCCGTTCGGCCATGCGGGAGAGGGCGTCCTCGCCGAGCTGATGAAGGATTACGGCGGCTTCGAGCACAACAGCCAGAGTCTGCGGATCGTCGAGGTGCTCGAAGAGCGATACCCGGGGTTCCCCGGACTCAATCTCACGTACGAGGTTCGAGAGGGGATCGTCAAGCACTCCACCTCGTACGACCGCCCTCGTGCTCGTGCATTCAATCCCGGAGAAGCGCCTTTGCTCGAGGCCCAGATCGTCGATTTCGCCGATGAGATTGCATACAACTGCCACGACATCGACGACGGTCTGCAATCGGGAATGCTTACGCTCGACGATCTTCGCGGTGTCGATCTCTGGGAGGAGCACTACGACCGCGTGTGTAAGGAATTTCCGGATGCGAGCTTTTCCATCCGCCGCTACCAGACGGTCCGGCGTATTCTCAACGCGATGGTCACCGATCTGATCGAGACGATCGAGGCGCGAATCGCACAGAACGGCGTCGACAGCGTTGCCGCCGTGCGGGCGCTGCGGCCGCGCATCGCCGGGTTCAGTCCGGCCATGGACGGAGCGTGCAGGCAACTGAAGGCCCGCCTGATGGAGCGACTCTATCAGCACCAGCGGGTGCGGCGCATGGCAGCCAAGGCCAAGCGGGTCATGACGGGAATCTTCCGCGCGTACATGGAAGACCCACAGCAAATGCCGCCGCATGTGGTGGCGCGGGCCTGCGAGGAAACGCCGATGCCGCGCGTGATCGCGGACTACATCGCCGGCATGACCGACCGCTTCGCCCTCGAGGAGTACGCCAAGCTCTACGACCCCAC
Organism: uncultured Myxococcales bacterium; assembly: GCA_964597375.1. GTDB lineage: Bacteria > Desulfobacterota > Binatia > UBA1149 > SPBQ01 > CAZQYE01. Next base: position 1,351 of record CAZQYE010000127.1, on the reverse strand, counting down.
CGAACGGGTATAGGGATAAGCACCTTTTCCAACCTATTGAAAAATCAGGCCGCAGGATGCTTGCAGAAGGGGAGAACGGGGTGGGGCGCTGAAAGGGGAGCGCTTTTGCCAGTTGCGGTTTCGCAAATATCGCGGGCCGGCGCACTCTTGCCGGGGGCTGGCGTGAATCACGTAACCCCAGTATTTGGGGCTCTTAGTCCGTTGTTTTTCAGGTACTTAGAAAAGGTGCTTATCCCTGTCCGGAGGAGCAGATGGCAGATTTGATCGAATTGGCGGAGAAAGCGTGGCGCGGCGAGCTCGACACCTGTCACGAGCATCATCCGGTCCACACGATGTACGAGGGGGCCACGGAGCTGGCGCCGGGCTTGTTGGGCATGAAGGGGCTGGCAGGGGCTTATGCCGTCGATACGGGGGACGGGCTCGTGCTGCTCGATGCCGGGGCCTGGTTCGAGGCCGATCGCATCTACGAGGAAGTACGCAAGTGGCGTCCGGACGTGCCGGTGGTGGCCGCGGTCTTTTCCCATCACCACGTGGACCACGTCTTCGCCGTGGGTTGCTTCGATCGGGAAGCGGCCGAGAAAGGCTGGCCGCGGCCGATCGTGTACGCGCACGAGCTCATGCCCGGACATTTCGAGCGCTACGCTCGGACGGCGGGCTGGAACACAGCGATCAACCGGCGGCAGTTCGCGATCGACATTCCGGGGTTCGAGTTCCCGACCAAGTTCCGCCGGCCGGACGTCTTGTACAAGGACCGGCTGACGTTCCGGCGGGGGGAGCTGACCTTCTGCCTGCATCACGGGCGCGGCGAGACGGACGACCACACGTGGACGTGGATTCCCGAGCGCCGGATCCTCGCCACGGGCGACTTGTTCATTTACGCGGTTCCGAACGCCGGCAACCCGCAAAAGGTGGAACGCTACGTGAGTGACTGGGCCGACGCTCTGGATGAAATGGCCGCCCTCGAGCCCGAGACGCTCCTCAGCGGCCACGGCCTGCCGATATTCGGTCGCGAGCGCATCAGCGAGGCGCTCACGACGACGGCTGCGCTCTTGCGCTCGGTCGAGGAGCAGGCCCTGGCGCTGATGAATCGCGGATGCACTCTCGACGAGGTGGTCCGTGGAGTCGAGCTGCCCAAGGAGTGGCTCGACAAGCCATATCTCAGGCCGGTGTACGACGACCCGCGCTTTCTCGTCCACATGGTCTGGCGCCGCTACGGCGGCTGGTGGAACGGCGAGTTCGATGAGCTCTTGCCGGCGCCCAGGGGCGAGCTGGCGGCCGAATGGGTTCGGCTCGCTGGAGGAATCGCAGCCGTCGTTGCGCGGGTGGATGAGCTGATCGAAGCAGGCCGACT
>CAZQYE010000126.1:0-6839 GCA_964597375.1 uncultured Myxococcales bacterium | reverse complement strand
CGCTGGCGTTCATGTAGGTCTGTGGTTTCAACAGCAGCACCTCGGTACGGCCGATCTCAACGACGGCCGTCAGCGCATGGAACTCCTTGCGCCGGATGCTTCGCCCCCGCTTCTGCGCAAGCCGGTCGACTACGCGGAAGCCGAGGTTGTGCCTCGTGTTCTTATATTTCGTGCCCGGATTGCCAAGTCCAGCGACGCAGTACACTGCCGGTCCCGGGCGACTCCCGGCGGGCGCCGCTTATTCGCTCGCTCCTTCGCCCTCGGCCGGCTCCTCGGCGGCTCCGGCGGGCTCGGCGCCCTCCTCGCCCGCCGCGGCAGCCTCGGCCTCCTCGGCTTCGAGCTCTTCCTCGGCGGCGGCCTTCTCGACCACCGGCGGCACGACCGTCACCAGCGAGAAGTTTTCGCTGTATACGGCCTCGACGCCTTCGGGAAGCTCGAGGTCCTCGACGTGGATCGCATCGTGGATGGCCAGGTGCGTCACATCGACCTCGATCGTATCGGGAAGCTTGTCCGGGAGAGCACGGATTTCGATCTCACGCCGCAAGGGCTGCAGCACGCCGCCCTCGACGACGCCAGCGGCCTTACCCACGAACGACAGGGCGACGCTCGCCTCGACCGGCTTGCTCGCGTCCACCCGCAAGAGGTCGACGTGAACCGGCTCGCCGCTGACCGGATGGGTCTGCACTTCCCGAACCAAGGCGATTCCATTGCCAACCGCAGGATCGTCGCACACCAGCGTCATCAGATGAGCGCCGCCCGAGCCCAGCCCGAGGCGGGCGAACTCGCGGGCATCGATGGCCACCGGAACATTCTCGCCCCCGGCGCCGTAAAGGATCGCCGGCAGCTTTCCTGCGCGCCGCAGAGCGCGCGCCTTCGCCGTGGTATCGCGGGGACTGACTCGTAATTCGATGCGTTCCATGGTCTGCGTTCCTGTTTTCTCGAAGCGTTTAGTTGAACAGCGAGCTGATCGATTCTTCCTCGTGCGTTCGCCTGATCGCTTCGGCGATCAGGCCCGATACGGACACGACCTTGATCTTCTTCTCCGCCGTCACCTCGGGCCGCGGTGCGATGGTATCCGTAATGAACAGCGTTTCGATCGCCGACTCGGCGATCTTCTCCAGCGCGTTGCCCGAAAGCACGCCGTGCGCGCAGCAGGCCAGGACCCGTTCGGCCCCCGCGTCCATGACCGCCTGCGCCGCTCGACACAACGTACCGGCGGTGTCGACGATGTCGTCGACGATCACCGCCGCGCAACCGCGGACGTCACCGATGATGCGCATTTCTTCGACTTGGTTCGCCCGCACCCGCCTCTTGTCGATGATCGCGAGCTGCGCCTCGAGGCGCTTGGCGAACGCCCGCGCCCGCTCGACGCCGCCCGCGTCGGGCGAAACCACCGCAACGGCCGATCCCGACAGCACCTCGTCGAGCTCGGGCAGCAGGACGGGATTCGAATACAGATTGTCCACGGGCACGTCGAAGAACCCCTGGATCTGACCCGCGTGGAGCTCGGTGGTCATCACGCGAGAGGCGCCTGCCGTAACCAGCAGGTCGGCCACGAGCTTGGCGCTGATCGGTACTCGGGGGGCCACTTTGCGGTCCTGACGCGCATAGCCGTAGTACGGGATCACGGCGGTAACGCGTTTGGCCGAAGCCCGCTTGAGCGCGTCGAGCAACAGCAGCAGCTCCATCAGGTGGTCGTTGCCGGGCGAGGACGTCGACTGGACGACGAACACGTCGCCGCCACGCACGTTGTCCTGAATCTCCACGAAGATTTCGCCGTCGCTGAACCGGCCTACCTCGGCGCAGCCGAGTTCGACGCCGAGGTGCTCGCAGATGGCCCGTGCCAGCTCCGTGCTGGCATTGCCCGCAAACACCTGTAGAGCATCCCTCGCGATCCTCGAACCCGACACGTCTCGTATCCCCAGAATCGGCCCGCGGCCTTTATTTCACGTTCTGCTGGCTGGGCGGGAAGGACTCGAACCTTCGAATGCCGGAACCAAAATCCGGTGCCTTACCAGCTTGGCTACCGCCCATCAGAACCAGATGGGAGTCGGCGAACGACGCAACACGTATGCGGCCCAGGCGACATCGGGACTCGAAAACCGCCGCGCGACGTCACGCGCCCGGCGAAGCGACTCGAACACTCCCACGACGGCCGAACCGCTGCCGCTCATGACCGTCCCCAGGGCCCCAAACCGCCGCAACTCCAACCCCAGCCGGCGCACATCCTCTACCTCGGCCGAAACCCCGGCTTCCAGGTCGTTGTGCAGTCCGGCCACGATCTGCGCCGGCGCCAGAGGCGAACGCATTGCCCTACTATTCCCGCGTTTTTCGGATGTCAAGCGGGGAACGGCGTGCGCGAAGGCCCAGCGCGTCTCGACTCGCGCCTTGGGCACCGCGATGACCAAGGCGAGCCGAGGAAAGCCGGGAATCGGGCTGAGTCGCTCACCGATCCCGCTCACCAGCGCCGGCGTCCCCCCGACGAAGAACGGCACATCGGCGCCCAGCTCGGCTGCCATCTCGAGAAGGCGCCGCCGGTTGATCCGGCGTCCCAGCATCGGCGGCAAGCCGCGTAGCACCGCCGCCGCATCGCTGCTGCCGCCACCCAAACCCGCCCCGGCCGGAATACGCTTGTACAGGTCGATCTCGAGTCCCCGGCGGCAGCCGAGCTCTTCGAACACGGCCTGGGCCGCCCGCACCACCAGATTCTCGGGCCCGGCGGGAACCTCGGGCGCATCGTGAACCCGGCAGACGATGTCGCCGCGAGAGCGGCGCAAGAGAACGAGGTCGTCATACAGGGTCACCGGTACGATCAGCGACTCGAGAAGATGGTATCCGTCCTCGCGACGTCCCACGACGCGCAAGGACAGATTGACCTTCGCCGGTGCCCGCACTTTGACCGCTCTAGGCGCTGCAGCCACAGGCGAAGTTTGACCGCCGGACGCCGGCGTGACAACCAAGTGCCGGGCAATGACGCGCGAACTAGACACTGCACGGGAGTTGGCCATCGAGGCCGGCCGCCTGATCTCCGCCAGCCTCGGCCGCGCCGCGATGGTCGACCGAAAGTCGGCGGTCGACCTGGTCACGGAGGTCGACCGGCAAGCGGAAGCCTTGATCAAGGACGGTCTCGCCTCGGCCTTTCCGCAAACGCCGATCGTCGCGGAGGAAACCGCTGGAAACGAGCGGCCGAGCGGTCCCTACTGGTGCGTCGACCCGCTCGACGGCACCACGAACTTCGTCCACGGCCTGCCCCACTGCGCAGTGTCGATCGCTCTTGTCGGCGACGACGGCCCGGTCGTCGCGGTCGTCCACGACCCCTGCAAGCAGGAAACGTTCGCCGCCACCCGCAACGGCCCGGCAACCCTCAACGAGAGCCCGATTACTGTTTCGGGCGCCGAAAGCCTCGACGAAGCGCTTCTCGTCACCGGGTTCCCGTACAACAGGCGGCAAAACCTCGACTTCTATTTGACGTATTTTCGGCTCTTTCTCGGCCACGCCCGCGACGTCCGCCGGCTCGGCTCGGCTGCTCTCGATCTATGCTACGTCGCCGCCGGACGCTTCGACGGATTCTGGGAGTGGGGCCTGCACCCATGGGACACTGCCGCGGGATGGCTCATCGCAGAACGAGCCGGGGGGTTGGTCACGGACTTCTCCGGGGCGCGGCACGATCCGTGGGAGCCTCAGGTCCTCGCAACCAACGGCCGGATCCACCAGGCCGCGCTCGAGATACTCGCCGAAGCGACCGCTGCCGCCGGCAACCCGCCCTGACGCGGGTCACCGGCCGGGCTGCTCGACCCCGATGCGACACCATCGCCCGGCAGCACCGCTGCCGGCTCGCCCGCCGGCCGAACGCGTCGGCCAACGTGTCCCGCGTGCCGCGACCCCCGAGATTTCTGTTCGCATGCGCGCAGCGCTATAAGTCTCCGCCGTGAGCAACGTCAATCCAGATTTGGATCTAACTGGTCGCAGAACGATCGTCACCGGGGCGAGCCGCGGCATCGGCGAAGCCATTGCCGAGCGCTTTGCTCGAAACGGCGCGAAGGTGGCACTGGTCAGCCGTAAGCGCGAAGGGCTCGAACGCGTCGCCGAAAAACTCTCGGCGCTCGGTGCCGAGACTCTCGTCGTCCCCGCAAACATGAGCGTCGCGGAAGACGTCGAGAAAATCGTGCCGGCGGTACGCGAGGCCTGGGGCGGCATCGACGTGCTGGTGAACAACGCGGCCACCAACCCGGTGTTCGGCGCGCTCATCGACCTCGAGGACGCCGCCTGGGACAAAGTGATGACGACCAACGTCAAGGGGCCGTTCATTCTCAGCCGGGCGGCGGCCAAGGTGATGCTCGAGCAGGGTGGCGGCAACATCATCAACATCGCGTCGACCGGGGGGATCGAGCCCTCCCCGATGCTCGGGGCCTATTCGGTCAGCAAAGCGGCCGTGATCATGCTGACCAAGGTGCTGGCCGTCGAGCTCGGGCCGAGCGGCGTTCGAGTGAACTGTATCGCCCCGGGTCTCGTGGAGACGCGCTTTGCCGACGTGTTGGTCAACACGCCGGAAATTCACGACGTCTACGTACAGCGGGCCGCCCTGCGGCGCCACGGACAGCCCGAAGAAATCGCCGGGGCAGCCCACTATCTAGCGTCCGATGCGTCGAAGTACATGACCGGGCAGGTGATGGTCATCGATGGCGGCACGCGAATGTAGACAAGGCAGCCGCACTGCGGGTGCGGATTTCACCGGAATTGGCCCTCGTAGCTCAGCTGGATAGAGCACCGGCCTCCGGAGCCGGGTGCACAGGTTCGAGTCCTGTCGAGGGCACCAGGATCGGCCGCGGCCCGGCTGGCAACTGAGCCGGGCCGCTTGCCAACGGCGCAGCGCGCCGTTAGGCTGACAAATCACGCTCGGCTGCGCCGCCAGGAGCTGGCGCGTGGAGTTCGGGCTCGAACGTGCCAGTCGCTGGTGTCTTGGGACCCGGCGGGTGGCAAGCGCAAGGAGTTGACATGGAGGTACGGGTCGAGGGCTCGCTCGAACGGGCCATAAGAACCCTCAAGAAAAAGCTAGCGGCCGAGGGCGTGTTCAAGGAGATGAAACTGCGCGCCTTCTACGAAAAACCCAGCGTCCGGCGCAAGCGCAAGCGCCAGGAAGCCGAGCGAAAACGCCGCAAAGCAATGCGTCGCGCCCAGCGCCAGGGGCGCTGATCGGCGCTCTTGACGCCCCCCAGCCGCTGCGATAGGCTCCGGCCTGCGCAGTGGCGGCCCCGGGTCCCTCGTCCGAGGGAGCCGCAAGAGCCCGGAAGGTCGGTGGAATGCGCAAGGCGCGAGGACGCGGACTGCAGGAAGGCGTGGAGATGGAGCTGCCTCAGTGCATGAAGTGCAATAAGGGGCGCCTGGTTCCCTTGTCCGACTACGGAACCGACGGCGCCTCGGTCATGTATAAGGCCTGGGCTTGCATCAATCCCGTGTGCGGCTTTCAGCTTCGAATCGACAAGGGGCAGGTCACCTACGGTAAGAAGCTGGAGCCGGCCACGAAGTAGCCCCGCCCCAAGGGACCTCCCCATTTCTGTCGAGGGTTCGGCCCGCGGGGTCCTCGTCTCCGTGGTCGCCGAGGTGCGATACCGGCATTTGGCGTACCGCCTCGCCCGCGCAAGGCCGCTCGGCCCTGCCGGCGCACAGGCACGAAGAAACAAGCGTTTTTGAGGATCATGACGGAACCAAAGTCGAAGAACATCGTCTGGCACGAAACCACGGTCACCAAGGAAGAACGCGAGCGCCTGAGCGGCCACCGCGGGTGCACCGTGTGGCTCACCGGGCTGTCGGGCTCGGGGAAGTCCACGCTCGCGAACATGCTCGAGAAGGCCCTGTGGGAAAGAGGGGTCCGAGCCTACGTCCTCGACGGCGACAACGTTCGCCACGGACTCAACAAGGACCTTGGGTTCTCGCCGGAGGACCGGACCGAAAACATCCGCCGCATCGGCGAGGTCGCCGCCCTTTTCACCGACGCCGGCGTGATCAACATCACCGCCTTCATCTCCCCGTACCGCGAGGATCGCAACCGGGTTCGGGCGATGATGAAGGAGGGCGACTTCATCGAGATCTTCGTCGACTGCAACCTCGACGAGTGCGAGCGCCGCGACCCCAAGGGCCTGTACAAGAAGGCCCGGGCGGGAGAGATTCCCGAGTTCACGGGCATCTCGGCACCCTACGAGCCGCCCGAGAACCCGGAACTCGTCGTCGATACGAGTAGCCAGACGCCCGAGGAGAGCCTCGCCGTGATCCTCGGCTACCTCGAGAGCAACGGCTACCTGAGCGTTTAGCCTGGATCATGCATGAAGGCGCCTACTGCAGCGCCCAAATGCGCGCCAAGCAACGAGTCTTCAGGCATAATCCAGACTAGGCCGGCGCGCGATCGGGCGCTCACTCGGGAGTGACGTACGCGGCGGTGATCCCCCCGTCGACGACGAACTCCGCGCCCGTCACGTACGACGACTCGTCGGAAGCCAGAAAAACGACCGCCTCGGCGATCTCTCGGGCCTCTCCGAGCCGGCCCATCGGAATGTGGACGAAACGCCGCTGGCGCGCGGCCTCGTCGCGCAACAGCTCAGCCAGCAGCGGCGTATTGATGGGGCCGGGGCACAGGGCGTTTGCGCGAATTCCCTTGCGAGCAAACTCCACCGCAATCTCCCGCGTCAGCGCCAGCACGCCGCCCTTGCTCGCCGTGTAGGCCGACTGCGACACGGCGGCCCCCATCAGCGCCACGAACGAGGCGGTGTTGATGATCGAACCGCCACCTCCCTCGAGCATCGCTGGAATCGCGTACTTGCACCCGAGGAACACGCCTTTGAGGT
>CAZQYE010000125.1:5351-6870 GCA_964597375.1 uncultured Myxococcales bacterium | reverse complement strand
AGGCATCACGGCCTTCCTGGTCGAAAAGGACACGCCGGGGCTTTCGATCGGGCGCGTCCAAGAAACGATCTCCGGGGACTTCGTGCCGCCCTGCGAGGTCGTGCTCGACGACTGCCGCGTGCCGGCCACGAGCGTCGTCGGCGAGGTCGGATACGGTTTTGCGACTGCAATGAAGGCGATCGATGACGGCCGGCTCGGCCTGGCCGCGGTGGCCGTCGGCGCCGCCGACCGCCTGCTCGAGCAGACGATCGACCACGCCAAGCAGCGCACTACGTTCGGCAAGCCTCTGGCTCAACGCCAGCTCATCCAGGCGATGATCGCCGACAGCGCCACCGAGATTTATGCGGCCCGGCAGATGGTACGAGCCACCGCACGCCGCCGCGATGCGGGCGAGCCGGTCGGCGTCGAGTCGGCGATGACCAAGGTCTTTGCTTCGGAAATGGTCGGCCGCGTGGCCGACCGCGCTTTCCAGGTATTCGGAGGCAGCGCGTACATGAAAGAAAGTCCGATTGGAAAGGCGTACACGACGGTGCGCGTTCTGCGCATCGTCGAGGGCGCCAGCGAAATCTTGCGCACGCGCATTGCGCGCGAGTTGCTGGCATGACGCCGTCGGGCGGACCACTGGCGACCGATCGGCGGAGCCGGCGAAGGCGGTGGCACGGACAGCAAAGGAAGGAACGATGAAAGCAATCGACGTTCACGCTCATGTCTCCACGAAGCCGGGCACCGAAAGCCTGCTGACGTTCCAGAAGCTGCTGCTCAAGTACTACATGAAAATGGACGTTCCCGACGATCAGGTCGCTGCACTCGCCAAGGACGAAGAAGCAATGATCGACGACTTCCGTCAGGCCGGCGTCAAGGTATTCCTCGTCGGCTGGGACACCGAGCGCACGACCGGCAACAAGGCGCTGCCCAACGCCTACCTGCGCGATCTCGCCGAGCGCTATCCCGATACGATCGCCGGCGTGTTCGGCTGCGTGGACCCGGGCAACGGGCAGGCCGCGATCGAAGAAGCCGAACGCTGCATCCGCGAGTACGGGTTCAAGGGCCTCAAGTTCCACCCGGCGGCGCAAGGGTTCACGCCCGACGATCCGGCATGCTACCCGCTGTGGGAAGCCTGCCGCGACTGGGGAGCCATCCTCCAGTTTCATACCGGCACGACGGGCCTCGGCGCCGGAGCACCGGGAGGTGCCGGCGTGGTTCTCGAACGCGGCCGGCCGCTTCACCTCGACCGGGTCGCCGCCGACTTTCCCGATCTCAAGATCGTCCTGTGTCACCCCGGCTGGCCGTGGACGGAGGAGAACATCATGATTCTCCTGCACAAGTCGAACACGTTCATGGACTTGAGCGGCTGGGCGCCCCGCTACTTCCCCGAACCGCTCAAGCACGACCTCGGCCGCCGCCTCAAGGACCGAGTGATGTTCGGCTCGGACTATCCGCTGATCCCCTACGAGCGCCTGTTCGCTGAGTACGAGCAGCTCGGTCTGTCCGATGACGCTTTGCAGGCGATTTTCATCGA
>CAZQYE010000125.1:2065-5251 GCA_964597375.1 uncultured Myxococcales bacterium | reverse complement strand
CTGAGTACGAGCAGCTCGGTCTGTCCGATGACGCTTTGCAGGCGATTTTCATCGACAACGCGGTCCGCATCCTCGAGATCCCGGAGGACAGGCTATGAGCGATTCAAAAACGCGCTACGCTGAGCTGCGTCGCGATTGGCAGGAGCGCAACGCGTCGCAGTTCGCCAAGATCGATCCCATCGTCGATTCGATGGGCGTCGAGCACGACATCCTCTACGGTCCGACCGACAGCGACGCCGCCGATCGATACGAGGAGCGCCTCGGGTTTCCCGGAGACTATCCGTTTACGCGCGGCGTCTACCCGGGCATGTACCGGCGCGCTCCGTGGCGGATCAACCAGTACGCCGGCTTTGGCAGCGCCGAGGACACAAATGCGCGCTGGCGCTTTTTGTTCGAGCGCGGGCAGATGGTCTTCAATCTGGCCCTCGACCTACCGACGCAGCTCGGCCTGGACTCCGACGATCCGCGCGCCACGCCCGAGGTCGGACGCGCGGGCGTCGCGATCGATACCTGCGACGACCTTGAGCGCTTGCTCGAAGGACTGCCGATGGTGCCCATCTACTTCAACATCGCCGGCGCGGCACCGATTCTAATGGCGATGCTGGTGGCCGTCGGCGAGCGCAAGGGCGTTTCTCCACAAAACGTCATGGGTGCCTTCACGAACGACATTCTCACGACGTTCGTCTGCCGCGGTACTTGGATCTTTCCGCCCGAGCCTCATCTCAAGCTCGTCACGGACATGGTCGAGTACTCGTCGCGCCACATGTCGCCGCACTTTTATCCGTTGAACGTGCAGGGCGTGTACTTCCGCAGCGTCGGCGCATCGATCGCCCAGGAGCTCGCCCTGGTGCTGGCCGATGCGCTTACCTACGTGGACTGGGCCCTCGAGCGCGGCATGGCGATCGACGACTTCGCCCGCCGGCTCAGCTTCTTCCTCGCCTGCGGCCCGGAGATCTTCGCCGAGGCGGCGAAGTTTCGGGCGGCACGGCGACTGTGGGCGCGCCTGATGCGCGACCGCTACGGAGCCAAGGAGCGCGAGTCGATGCGGCTGAAGGCGACCGCTGCGACCGGCGGCCGCTACTTCCAAGCAATCGAGCCACTGAACAACTTGATGCGCGGCGCCTACGGCATCCTCGGCGCGGTGCTCGGCGGAGCCCAGGCCACGTTCATCGCCGGCTACGACGAAGCCTACGCAATCCCGAACGAAGAGAGCGCGCTACTCGGTCTTCGCACGCTGCAAATCCTGCAGGAAGAAACCGACGTCGCGCGCACGATCGACCCACTCGGCGGCAGCTTCTACGTCGAGGCCCTCACCGACCGCATCGAAGAAAAGACCCTGGAGATCATGCAATCGATCGACGAGCGCGGCGGCGTGGTGCGAGGGATCGAGCAAGGTTGGATCCGAGCGGAGCTCGACCGCTGCCTGTACGAGCAGATGGAAAAACTTCGCGACGGCCGCATCGCCATCGTCGGCGTCAATCGGCACCGGCAAGAGGCCGTACGCGAAGAACCGCTGCGGCTGCACCGCTACGACCCGCGAGTTCAGGAAGTGCAGGCCGAGCGTCTTGCCGAGGTTCGGCAGGTGCGCAGCTCCGATGCAGTCGAGCGTGCTCTGTCGGAGCTGGGGCGGGCGGCCGAGCGCGGAGACAACGTGATGCCGGCGCTCATCGAAGCGGCGCGGGCACGGGCGACGATCGGCGAGATGACGTCCGCGCTCGAGCAAGTCTACGGGCGCTACGGCGACCCGAACGTTCAGGTGGCCTGAAATGAGCGGCGCCCGAGAAACGACTGGAACGCATGCGCCGGCGAGACTGCGGATCCTCATCGCCAAGCTCGGACTCGACGGTCACGATCTCGGCGCGCGCTATGTCGTGCGCATGCTTCGCAACGCCGGACACGAGGTCATCTACACAGGACTGCACACGACGCCCGAAGCCGTTGCCCAGGCAGCGGCCGACGAGGGCGTCGACGTCGTGGGCGTCAGCATTCTCTCGGGTGCCCACCTCGAGCTGTGCGGCAAGCTGATCGAGCGAATGAAACAAGTCGGCGCGGGGGACGTCCCGGTGGTGGTCGGCGGCGTGATCCTGCCGGAAGACGTCGAAGCGTTGCTGGGCCTCGGCGTGCGCGAGGTGTTTCCCTCGACCGAGCCGGAAGAGCGGATCCGCGACTTCTTCGACCGGCTCGCCGGCGAGCACGCCGCAGAAGGAGACAACTGATGTCGAAACCGCCGATTGTCACCGAACGGCGGGACGATGGGGTCGTCGTGCTGCGACTCGACCGTCCCGATCAGCGCAATGCGCTCGACCGTGAAATGTTCGAGGCGCTCGCCGAGGCCTTCGATGCAATCGACGCGGACCGCCTGGTGCGGGCCGTCGTTCTCACGGGGTCGGGCAGTGCGTTCTGCTCGGGAGCGCACCACAGCGCCCTCATCGAGCAAGCCGCTCTCGATCCCGAACAGCGCCGCACGGCCATCGCCTCGGTATACGAGATCTTGCTGCGGCCGCGCCGCTGCCGCGTCCCGGTCGTGTGTGCCGTCAACGGCCACGCGATTGCAGCCGGAGCAGTGCTGGCCCTGGCAGGGGACCTGGTCGTGGCAGCCGAAGGCGCAAAGTTCGGCCTTGGCTTCGTACGGCTGGGACTGTATCCGGCGGTCGGTCTGACCTGGTGGCTGCCGAGGCTCGTCGGTCGCTACCGAGCCTTCGAGCTACTCGCGATCGGCGAGACCTTTACGGCCGAGCAGGCAAGGCAGCTCGGACTGGTGAGCGCGGTCCATCCCGGGGAGACGTTGCTGGAGCAAGCACTGGCGTTGGCGGGCCGCTTGGCGGCGGGGCCGCCGCTGGCGATCGAGCGCATCAAGACGGCCATGCGTGCCGGCGAGTCGTCGGCGCTCGAAGCGGCTCTGACGCTCGACATCGAATACCAGGCTGCGTGCGCTTCCTCCGAAGACCTCCGAGAGGGACTGGCGGCGTTCGTCGAGCGGCGCGAGCCGGTCTTTCGCGGGCGCTGATGGCGGCAGGTGGGCGTGATGGTCTTTCGAGAAGGCAGGCCTGGAGGTGGTGCGTGACGGTCTTTCGTCAGGCCGGACCGACGGTGCAAGGAAGACAGTCGCTCGCGGCCGCAGGCGGCCGCACGTGGGCGTGATGGTCTTTCGAGAAGGCAGGCCTGGAGGTGGTGCGTGACGGTCTT
>CAZQYE010000125.1:522-1965 GCA_964597375.1 uncultured Myxococcales bacterium | reverse complement strand
TCGCATAGGCCCAACCGCGGGTCCAAGGAAGACGGTCGGTAGCGGCCGCTGACGGCGGCAGGTGGGGGCGTGGCGCTGTTCGACAGAAGCTAGGGAGCCACAGGCCGGCGCGTGGCGCGAGGTATGTGAGACAAAGAGGCCCGACGTGAACACGCTAGGGCACGACGTCGATCCGTTGGCAGTCGAGACGATCCCGCAGCTCGTCGCCGAGCGCGTGCGCCTTACGCCGTCGGCACCATTCGGACTCGAGCGTACCGAGACGGGCTGGCGCGAGATCTCTTGGAGCGAGTTCGGGGGCGAAGTCGAGCGTGTGGCAGCCGGCTTGGCGGCGCTCGGGATCGAACCTGGAGATTGCGTGGCCGTCATCGGCTGGACTCGGCCCGAGTGGTGCGTCGCCGACATCGCGATTCAGTGGGCCGGCGGCGTGTGCGTCGGTGTCTATCCGACACTCACCGCCGATCAGACCGCATTCATCCTCGACGATGCAGGCTGCAAAGTCGCGATCGTCGAAGACGCCGAGCAGCTGGCCAAGGTGCGCGGCGCAGGTACGGTGGAGCATACCGTCGTGTGGGGCGCTCTGCCGCCGAGCGAGCGCGCGGCGCTGGCCTGGAGCGCCCTCGCCGGACCTCCGATCGCCGATCGCTCGCGGCCCGAGTCACCGGCGGTCATCCTTTATACGTCCGGTACCACGGGACGTCCCAAGGGCGCCGTCCTAACGCACCGGCACCTCATCGAACTGCTGCGCGGCGGGGCCTCGGCCGGCGACATCCGATTCGGCGACATCACGATGGCGTTCCTGCCGATGGCGCACGCCGCCGAGCACGTTCTCTCGTTCTACAGTCGCATCCGCTTCGGCTCGGTGGGCGCGTTTGCACGCTCCGTCGAAACGGTCATCGACGACGCCCGCGAGGTACGCCCCACGTATTTCGGCGCCGTTCCCCGCATCTTCGAAAAGATCCACCAGCGGATCGAGCTCGGCCTCGAGCAAGCGCCGGCCTACAGGCGCCTGCTCGCGGCCGAGCACGAGCGGGCTCACGTCGACGAAGGCGCCGGCCGCCGGCGGCTCGTAGCCGAAAGCCTTGGGCGCCCGCACGACCCCTTTGCCGGGAATCGTGAGCGTCAGATCGACCTCGCCCGGCGGCGCCGGCGGCACGTAGGCGTTCGCGGTCTTCGCGTCCCACACGCTCACATCTCTCAGCGGAACGCCGCCGAGCGTTCCGCTCATGCCCTTCACGAAACCGCGCCCGCGCACCGTGATCCACGCGCCGGTCGCGGGCGGGCCGTAGTTCGGCTCGACGCGCAACAGCAGTGGATCCCCGGGCGGCGGCGTCTTCCGCCGGGCGAGATAGAGAACGTCGCGCCGATCCCCCCAGACCGCGACGAAGATGTCGAGCGCGCCGTCGCCGTCGGCGTCGCCGAGATCGACGTCGTAGGCCTTGGCGT
>CAZQYE010000125.1:0-512 GCA_964597375.1 uncultured Myxococcales bacterium | reverse complement strand
CGTAGGTCGAAGTGGCCTCGACGCCGAGATCGACGCGGGCGAAGCGGAAGCCGCCGAGATTGCGAAGGAGGAAGCTCTTTCCCTGGAAGACACCCACGAGGACGTCCGGCCGGCCGTCGCCATCGATGTCCCCCGTAGCCGCCGACGTGTGGAAGGCTCCCGCCTGCGGGATGCCGAGATCCGCTTCGTTCGGGGCGATGAACACCGCCGCGCCCAAGTTGCGATAGGCGGTGCACGGTTCGCCGTAGTTCGCGGAGAAGAGATCCAGATCGCCGTCGCCGTCGAAGTCGGCGAATTCGACGTCGTAGCTTCGCACGGGCACGGCCGGCAGCCGACCCGCGGTGCCGTCGGTGAAGCTTCCGTCACCGCGGTTGAGGTAGAGGCGCAGGCGGCCCCCGCGGCGCGGATCCGCCGGATCGACGAGGTTCGCCGCGACCAGATCGAGGTCACCATCGCCAAAACCCGCATCGAAAGCCAGCAAGCTCCGATTGCCCGAAACCTCTCCCGCACCA
>CAZQYE010000124.1:0-6895 GCA_964597375.1 uncultured Myxococcales bacterium | reverse complement strand
GCGCAGTCCGCCATGGCGGTGGGCGTCGCCAAGGCGTCGCTCGACTACGCGATCGGCTACGCCAAGGAACGCGAGGCCTTTGGGGTCAAGATCGCTCAAAAGCAAGCCATTGCGTTCATGCTCGCCGAAATGGCGATCGAGGTCGACGCAGCCCGGCTACTGACCTGGGAGGCGGCATGGCATCTCGACGAGGGGCACGACGGCGCGCGTGAGGTCTCGATTGCCCGCCGTTACGCCGCCGAGATGGCCATGACAGTGACCGACAACGGTATTCAAGTGCTCGGCGGACACGGGTTCATTCGCGATCATCCGGTCGAGATGTGGGCGCGCAACGCGCGCGGATTCGCCACGTTCGAGTGCCTGGCATCGGTGTAGGACCGCAGGGAGGTTTCACATGGACTTCAGTCTTTCAGAAGCTGCAAAAGCCCGCCGCAACATGATGCGCATGGTCGCCGAAGGGATGATGCGACCGATTTCGCGCCAGTACGACGAGCAGGAACACACCGAGCCGTGGGACTTCTTCAATACGATGTGGGAGGCATCGCGCGCCAACCAGGAGGCGGCCTCGATCGGCGAGGACGGGGACAAGAAAAAGGGTCCCTCCGAGCGGACGCTCCTCACGGCGATCCAGATCGAGGAGCTCGCCTGGGGCGATGCCGGACTGTACCTGTCCATCCCCAATCCCGGACTCGGCGGCGCGGCAATCAACGCGGTGGGAACGCCCGACCAGAAGAAGCGCTTCCTCGGCAGTTTCCACGAAGGCAAGCCGCGCTGGGGCGCCATGGCGATCACGGAGCCGCATTTCGGATCGGACTCCAAACAAGTGGCCACGACCGCCGT
The DNA here is from genome assembly GCA_964597375.1 of uncultured Myxococcales bacterium. Lineage (GTDB taxonomy): Bacteria > Desulfobacterota > Binatia > UBA1149 > SPBQ01 > CAZQYE01. The sequence continues at coordinate 6,055 of CAZQYE010000124.1, read as the reverse complement.
GCGCGACGGCGACGAGTGGGTGCTCAATGGAACCAAGATCTTCTGTACCTCCGGGCACCGCGCTCTCGATCTGTCCGACGGATTCGTCGTCGTGTGGGCCACGCTCGACAAGAGCAAAGGCCGCCCGGCGATCAAGCCGTTCATCGTGCCGGCCGGCACGCCGGGAGTGAAGGTGACCAAGGTCGAGGACAAGATGGGCATCCGCGCCTCGGACACGGCGGAGATCGTGCTCGAAGACGCGCGCATTCCCGCCGACAACATTCTCGGAACGCCAGAGATCGTCGAGAAGGGTCGTGCGGGGTTCAAGGGCGTGATGGCGACGTTCGACGCCACCCGGCCCATCGTCGCGGCAAGCGGTATCGGCGTGGCGCGCGCCGCGCTCGACTTCGTCAAGGAAACGCTCAAGGAGGCCGGTGTCGAGATCCGCTATGAGGCGCCGGACGACGAAATGACGGTGCTCGAGCGCGAGGTCATCGACATGGAAGCCCAGCTTCAGGCGGCGCGGCTGCTCACCTGGCGCGCGTGCAACATGATGGACCGAGGCGAGCGCAACAGCCTCGAAGCCTCGATGTGCAAGGCCAAGGCGGGACGCGCCGTGACCGTGATCACGCAAAAGGCGGTGGCACTGATGGGACCGCTCGGCTACTCGCGAAAGTACCTGCTCGAGAAGTGGATGCGCGATGCGAAGATCACGGACATCTACGAGGGAACGCAGCAGATCAACCTGCTGATCGTCGCGCGGAACATCCTCGGTTACTCGAGCGCCGAGCTGAACTGAGAGTCCGAGTAGCCAGGGAGACGACTGCCGAGAACCTCCAGAAACAGCGAGCGCCGGCCGGCGCTCGCGGCTGCCCCAGAACCTCTGGAAGCGGCGCGGGTCGGCCGGCGCAAACGACTGCCGAGAACCTCCAGAAACAGCGGGTGAGGCCCGGCAGATACGGCCGCCGGAGCAGCGCTCGGAACGCCGTCCGGCGGCCGACGGGAGCGACCGTCCGACCTGCGAACCAGCGGCGCGGGCGCTTGCGTTGCGCCGCAATGCAAGCGAGAAGATGGCCATGCAGCTCGAAGCACGTGCTCCGGAAGCCGGCCGCATCGAGATCGTCGAGGCCGAGCGTCGCGATCCGGGATCGGAAGAGATTCGCGTCGCCGTCGAACGGTGCGGCATCTGCGGCAGCGACCTGCACTTCTTCCACGGCCACCAGCCGGTCCCGCCGCACTGCCCCGGTCACGAGATCAGCGGAATCGTCGAAGCGACGGGATCCGCAGCGCGCGGAATCAAGGAAGGCGACCGGGTCGCCATCGAGCCGCTGGTGCGCTGCGGCACTTGCCGGCACTGCAAAGCCGGGAACTACCATCTGTGTCCGACCCTACAAATCCACGGGTTGATGCTCCCCGGGGGCATGGCCACGTCCGTCGTGGTTCCTGACTACGCCGCTCACCAATTGCCGGCGGGACTCTCCGCCGAGGTGGGAGCGTTGGTCGAACCTCTCGCCGTCACGGTTCACGCCCTGCGGCTTGCGGGTGCGGGCCGCGAGACCCCCGTTTTGATCCTCGGTGCGGGGTCCGTCGGCCTGCTCGCCGTCGTCGCGGCGCGCCACCTGGAAGCACCGTTCATCGCGATCACCGGCCGCCACCCACACCAGCGCGACTTGGCGGCGGCGCTGGGCGCCGATCAAGTGCTCGACCCCGGTGAGGTGTTCTCGATCCGCGAAGCGCCTCGCGCGGTCATCGAAACCGTAGGAGGCAACGCGCAAACCGTGTCCGACGCCGTGCAAGTGATCGATCGTGGCGGAACCGTGGCCGTCGTCGGCTTGTTCGACGCTACCCCCGAGTTCAGCCCGTTGTTCATGCTGATCAAGGAAGTGCGCCTGGTGGGATCGATGATCTACAACGCACCGGGCGGCAAATCCGACTTCGAGGTAGCGCTCGACATCGCCGCCGAGCGGGAGGCCGATTTGCGCCGCCTCGTCACCCACACGCTGCCGCTCGTCGAAGCGCAACGGGCGTTCGAAACGGCGGCCGACAAATCCACTGGAGCGGTCAAAGTCCTGATCGACCCCACGGCGTAAGGCCCCTGCTTCAGCGCGGGCGTACCAGCGGAAGGCGGCGGACCTCTCGGTCGAGCAGCCCGAAGCCGACACGCTGCTCGATGACTTCGATCATCAGTACGAGATCCGGATCGTCGAAGCGTACCTGCGCCGGTGCTCCCGCCGCCTGCGTTCGCTCCACGAGAAATCCGCCGACGGCCCTTTCCACGGCGCGTCCTTCAAGGCGTCCTTCGAGGCCGCGCAAGCGGGCCCGCACGTAAAAGGTCCGACCGCACAAGCGCTGGTATTCGTTTTCTAGTTCCAGGCATAAAGTTTCGGTGACATCGGCCCGCTCGAAAGGAGCCGACCGCTCGAGCGGTAGCAGGCGCTCAAGCAGTTGCGGCCATTCGCAGTGCCGCTCGTATTCGGCAGCGATCCTACGGGCGGCCGGCGGCGGCTCGACGTACCCGGCGATGACCTGGCGGTAACGCGTCGGCCAGAACCGGCCGACTGCCGACAACGCTTCGACCGCTCGTCCTGTCTCCCCGCGCCGCGCAACGGCGACCGTATTCCACGCGTGCTTACCCTGGCGGTCCGCGGCCACGCGCGCAGTATGAACGGCCCGGCCCCGAGCGGCAATCGACCTGGGTTGGACAGTCGCGCGCGCGTCCGTTAATCGTTTGCCACCTTGCCGAGTTCGTCTACCGCCCAAGTGCTTTCCACCCGCTCGCTCCTGGACGCCGGTCCGTTCCGGCACCATGGATTCGCGCCGTGACTGGATACAGGAGAATTGCCACGCTCTGGGTTCGAGCTCTGACCGGGGGCTCGCCTTCTGGCCCGCGGCGGTTTCGCCCCGCTTCTGGCCCGCGATGGTTTCGCCCTGCGGCCGGCCCCCCGCCTGCTTTCTTGCGACGGGCACCCATGATCACAGCGATTTCATCGCTGGCATGGTGCCTGGCAATTGCCGCTTGCGGCGTCGGCGGCGGCACGAAGACCGCACTGCCCGCGGGCCCTGCCACGACCGCTCCCCCAGGCGATCAAGTGCTCTACGTTGCGCTGGCCCAAGGGAACCGGATCGAAGCCTACCGGCTGGGAAACGACGGACTGCTGCCCCGCCGGCCGTTCAGCTCGATCGATGTCGTCAATCCGCGACGGCTGCTGCTTGCCGGCGGAGTGTTGTACGCCGCGCTCGACGACCGGATCGTCTCGATCAAGCTAGCGGCCGACGGCAGCTTGCCGTCACGGCCGAGTGCCGAGACGAAGCCCTTTCGCGGCGCCGACTACCGGGACCTCGTTCTCGTGGACGACGTCCTGTACGCCGCAGCCCCCGGATTGCGCCGGGTCCAGGCCCTGCCTCTCGAGTCGGGACACGTGCCGCTCGAAGCCTTGTCGAACAGTGGTACGGGGCTGAGCGACTACATCAGCCTGGCCGCAGCCAACGGGTTCGTCTACGCGGGAAGCCCCACGGCGGTGCGGATCGACACGTACATCATCGGCAGCGACGGCAGCCTGCCGGATCAGCCGGAGCCGCAGGTTCCCGAGACGTTCGTCGACTTCCCCCAGCGCATGGAGGTGCGGGGAGCCACGCTGTTCGTCATCGAGCTAGGCGACCAGAGGATCAGCGCCTTCCCGATTCGAACCAACGGGCTACCGGCTGATGAGCCGGACAGCCAGACTCGGCCGGTGGAACGCTACGCGGACTTGGTGCTCGCGGGCGACCGCTTGTACGCGAGCGCGTTCAACGCCGGTCGCGTCGACGTCTATCCGCTCGACCCGGTGACCGATGCCCTGCCCGACGCGCAACCGGCGGTCTCGACCGCCGCCGATCCCGCCGCGTTCCCCAGTGGAATGATCCTTTCCGGCGGCATTCTCTATGTCGCCCAGGCGGGCATCTCCCGGATCGACGGCTACATTCTCGGCTCCGACGGCATGCCGCCTCCCTACCCCTCGACCAGCACGTCGGCGGTAAGCGGGGGCTTCATGACCGACCTTGCAATCGGCACCTTCCCGCCCAACTAGCCTCCGGCTCCTGTCGTATGCGGTTCCGGTCCCTCGGGACCAACCCGGGCCGCTTCGTGGCCGCGCATGACTGTGGCGCCTCGACTAGAAACCGCCACGCCGCCACACGGAACCGGCCGCCCCACATAGTCTCGCGGACGCGCTGGCACGGACCGCCTTCGCGGTGACCGCACGCAAACCGGCCGGACGAACCGGCGTCGACTCCCGTCGCGGGCCAAAGAGGCCCGCCTGCGCAACGGGCGCGCTGGCCGAGCTCAAGCCCCGGCCTGGTTGAGGATCGGCCGGCCCCGCGTACGCCAGGCCAACAACGAGGCCATCGCCACGAGCAACGCCACGACGCCGCCGACGGCGACGAACACGCCCGCGAGCGAGTACTGTTCGATGAACATCTCCACGCCGCGCACCGACAGGGCCCCGATGCCGAACACGACGGAAAACTTCAGGCCGAATCCCGTGCTGCGCCACCGGTCGGGGGTGAAGCGCGCGACCAGGCTGTTCTCGATCGGCTGCATCCCGACACTGAAGAACACGAAGCCCGCAGCCGCCACCAGCAGCGGTAGGCCGGCCAACACGCTCATCGCGAGCACGAAGGGAAGACTGAGCACGTGAAAGCCGAGGTACAAGATCCGCAGGTCGTAGCGGTCGGCTACCCGACCGCCGAGGTACTGGCCGATCGTTCCGACGACGTACGCGATCGACGTCGCCACACCGTAGCCGATTTGCGGAACGCGCTCAGCGTAGTACGCCGGCTGCGCGACGGTGTTCGCCCGATAGCTCAAGCCGCCGAGCGTCATGGCGACCATCAAGATCAGAAAGAGTGTCAGGCGCTCCCGGTCGCCGTGGTGGTGCTCATCGCGCTCTTGGCTGCCTGGAGGCGGCTCGCTGATCGGCAAGAACGCAACGGCCAGACCGGCGGCGAGCAAGAACGCGCCTAGGGCGAGATACGCACCGCGCCAGCCGACGGCACCGGTGATCAACTCGGTTGCGATCGGCGCCGCCGCAATCCCCACGTTGCCGAAAACCCCGTTGATCCCTAGAGCTCGGCCGCGGGCCCGGACCGTCCGCGAGATCAACCCGAGTCCGGCCGGATGATAGAGGCTCGCAAAGACTCCGACCAGGGCCAGCGCCCACACCAGCCCGCGGCCAACCGGCGCCCAAGCGACCAGCAGCATGGCGGCGCCGATCCCAACGACACCCGTCCGAACGACCCAACGTGCCCGAACGTGGTCCGTAAGAAACCCCACGGGCAACGCGCCGAGGCCGAAAATCAAGTACCCGAGGAAACTCCAGCCGAGGACCGATCCCAGCGGCAGCGACTCCTGCCGGGCGATCGCCACGGCCGCCGTGGGATAGGCGAGCATCGCAAAGTGCGCGCCGAAATGGCCGACAGCGGTAAGCGCCAGGGTATGCCGCTCGTTGGGGGAAAACGAATCGGCCATCTACCGGTCCGCTCCGTTCGCCATCTCGACCTCCATCCAATGTGCGCGCGTTTCGACCGGCGGTGGCACTTTGTATCCCCTACCCGGGATCGTTTGCAGAACCCGAACGTGGACGATGCGCCCTTGACGGTAATGCAGCGCGTAGTTGTAGCCGACGAGCATCTTGCGCAGCACTGCTTCCATCGTCACGCGGTGCATGGTCAGCGTCACCGGTCTCGACAGCGGTTCGATGGAGCTGTAGGTGGGGCCTCCGAGTTCGCGCAAGTAATCGAGCACGACGTCGGCCGGCACTTTCGCTGCGTAGATCGAGATGAGCTTGCCGTGAAGTGCTACGTCGACACGCTGTTCGCCCGCACCGAATTGGCGGATCTCCACAGCCAAGGACGGCGGCGCAAAGCCGAGCAGTGCGGCGAACATCAAAACGCTCGCTGCACGCCGGACCGTCCCTTTCAGCCGCAACGGCTCCGGTGGATCGCCCCAAACAGCCGCCCGCATTTCCATGCTTGCCGTCCCCGGTGCACCCGCCGGCCCCGGCCGCGTGGTCGCCGGACCGCCGGGCAGCAGCCGCCA
>CAZQYE010000123.1:0-6962 GCA_964597375.1 uncultured Myxococcales bacterium | reverse complement strand
GCCCGGCTCACTCCGGCGCGCTTTGCCAGCGTGCTGATCGTCAGTCCGGGCTTTTCGGCCCGCGCCGGGCGGCTGCTAGGTCTGGCTCGACGTTGTGTCATGTAAAAGGTGCCACCTTTTACATAGGTCAAGGCCGTTCTTTTTGTCAAGGCCCCTGGGCCGCCGAGCGGGGATCCGGTGATCCGCCGTGTGCGCCCGTGTCGAGCACAGGGGCCGTTGGGAGTCGGCCCCGGCGCGCAATTGGCTTTGACAGTTCTTCTGCAAGCGCAGTCCTGTGCCTGCGTCGCCAGCGCGCGACCTGGCATGATTCTCCTGCCCCCGGAGGGGGCCTTGCCGCTCCCAACGAATCGCCGGTAGCGCAGTGCGCTGCAAAAGGGGGACCGCCAGAAAAAATCGCAACCACGCGCGTCGCGCTGATGGACGCGTTCGTCGTTTTTCCCCGTGTCACGGTCACCGGCGCTCAGCCGCTCGACGACCACACGAAGTGTTACGAGGTCAAGGACCACGCCAGGTTCGTGGTCGAGGTCGGCCTGGCCACGCTCCAGTCGGAGTTCGGGCTCGAGCACTGCACCGTCCAAGGCAAGCCCAAGGTGTTCTGCATGCCGGTCAACGAGGATGTTACCGCCTGCAGCGCTTGGTTTTCCGGTCACAGCGGCATGAGAGAACGGTCATTTTCTAACAGCCAGATGCGCGGATCGCGGCATTTTATTAAAGACCCGGCAGCAGAAGATCTTGCGCGTTTGCAAAGGCCTTCCTAGGGTCGAGCAATGTCGCACGCACGAGCGATGGCGGGCGGGGCAAAACGCGAGCGGGGTGGGAAGCCGGCGATGAAGGCGGCGGCGAAGCAGACCGTGAGTAGGTCTTCTCGCCCGCCGGGCGGGTACGACGGGCTCGTCAGCGGCATCGTGGATTTGCTCGAGGCGGCGCGACGTGCCTCAGCGCGTACCGTCAACGCGCTAATGACCGCGACTTACTGGGAAATCGGGCGCAGGATCGTGGAGCATGAGCAGGGAGGAAAGGCACGGGCGGAGTACGGCAAGGCGCTCTTGAAGCGCTTGGCCGGCGACCTGACCCGGCGTTTCGGACGGGGTTTCGGATGGCGAAATCTTTTCCAGATGCGAGCGTTCTACTTGGCGTATTCGCTGGAGAAGTTGCAGACAGTGTCTGCAATTTCTCCAGCCGACGACGACCTCGCGAAAGGTAAGACAGCATCGTGTGATTTTCTTGCTGGGCAGGGGCGCCCGGGATCCCCCGGGGGGATCGATGCCGCGATCTTGCAGACGGTGTCTATACAATCTGACCTGACGCGTCTTGCCGCCCGCTTTGTTCTCCCTTGGTCGGCCTACGTCCGCCTGCTCTCCGTCAAGAACGAGTCGGCGCGTCGATTCTACGAGACCGAGGCCTTGCGCGGCGGCTGGTCAGTCCGGCAGCTCGATAGGCAGATCCAGTCGCAGTTCTATGAGCGCACGGCGCTCTCGCGCAACAAGGCCGCAATGCTCAAAAAGGGCGCGCGGCCTCTCTCCGAGGATGCAGTTACGCCCGAGGATGAGGTGAAGGATCCGTACGTCCTGGAGTTCCTCGGTCTCAAGGACGAGTATTGCGAGAGCGAGCTCGAGGAGGCACTGATCCGCCACATGGAGGCCTTTCTTTTGGAGCTCGGTGGTGACTTCTGTTTCGTTGGCCGCCAGAAGCGCTTGCGGATCGGGGACGAGTGGTACCGGGTGGACCTCGTCTTTTACCATCGCCGACTACGTTGCCTGGTGCTCGTCGATCTCAAACTCGGTCGTTTCACCCATGCCGATGCGGGGCAGATGCACGTCTACCTCAACTATGCAGCCGAGCACTGGACACGCGAGGGGGAGAACCCGCCCGTGGGGCTCATCCTGTGCGCCCAGAAGAACGAGGCGCTCGCACGCTATGCGCTGGACAACTTGCCCAACAAGGTGCTTGCCGCTGAATACCGAACCGTCCTGCCCGACGAGCGCGTGATTGCGACGGACCTGGCGGAGACGCGACGGCGACTGGAGCGAAGGGCCCACACCGGTGCACGGGGTTTGGCTGCGCGGCGCGGTTCACGCGAGGACGGGGCGTGAGATGCAATGAGGGCGCGGGTAGAGGTCGACCTCGAATGTCGGCGTCATTCCGCCGCCGGCTCTGCCGGCCGTCCGCGGACACGGCCGCGGTTCGGCGGTTCCAGCCGCCTTGCCACAACGCGGCATCTCCGTAATAGAACACGTTACAATCGCGCGGCCGGGACGGGCCCACAGTAGGAAGCCGAGCCGGGTTGGCTCGGTGAAGAGCAGGCGAAAATCCGGGTATCCCGTGGCGCAGTCGGCCGGCGGTGGCCGGCTGCGGGTGAAGGTGCTCGAATGAGCCCGACCGGTGCTGCGGGGCGCCCGGCGGGGGAGACAGAGGAGTCGATGCCACCGAAGAACAAGCGCATGACGGCGGCCGAGGTGATCGGCGAGCTGCGAGACGGCATGACGATCGGCATCGGCGGCTGGGGGGCCCGGCGCAAGCCGATGGCGCTGGTGCGTGAGCTGGTGCGCTCGCCGATCAAGGACCTCACGGTCGTCTCCTACGGCGGGCCCGACGTCGGCATGCTGTGCGCCGCCGGTAAGATCCGCCGCCTGGTGTTCGGCTTCGTGTCGCTCGACTTGATTCCCCTCGACCCACACTTTCGTGCGGCTCGGCAAGCGGGCGCGTTCGACGTGATGGAACTCGACGAGGGGATGCTGCAGTGGGGGCTTCGGGCTGCGGCGGCGCGCCTGCCGTTCCTTCCTACGCGGGCGGGACTTGGAACCGACGTCGAGCGCTTCAATCCGGAAATCAAGAAAGTGCGGTCGCCTTATGACGACGGCGAGGTGCTGCTCGCGATGCCGGCGCTCGAGCTCGACGCCGCGCTGGTTCACGTGAACTTCGCCGACGAGCGGGGCAACGGCCAGATTCTCGGTCCCGACCCGTACTTCGACGACTTGTTCTGCGCGGCGGCCAAGCGGCGCTACGTGAGCTGCGAGCGGATCGTGCCGACCGAGGAGTTTTTGAAGAACGGGTGCCTGCACACGATGGTGCTCAACCGAGCCATGGTCGACGGCGTCGTCGAGGCGCCGTTTGGAGCGCACCCGACCTCGTGCCCGCCCCGCTACGGCATCGACGTCGATCACTTGAAGACCTACGCTGGCGCCGCCGGTGAGGGGTGGGCGGACTATCGCGCGCGTTTCGTCGACGTCGGCCCGGAGGCGTACGTGGAGGCCGTCGGCGGTGCGGCGGCGATCGAGGCCATTGCGCAACCGGTGTTCTGATGGGTACCGCGCAGCAGACGGCAGCGCCGATTGCGCTGGAGCGCTCCGAGCCGATTCGGCGGCGATGGTTCGAGACGATCGGCGGTGGGATGAACGCAAGCAGCGAGCCTAGCAAGGCGATGCGACGGAATCGGACAGCGTACTGATGGGAGCAGCCGACTACACGATTGCCGAACTCTGCATTTGCGCCGCTGCCGAAGCCTGGCGCGGCGACGGCGAGATTCTGGCCTCGGGCATGGGGACGATCCCGCGCTTGGGAGCGAGCCTGGCCAAGCTCACCTTTAGTCCCGACCTCTTGATGACCGACAGCGAGTGCCTGCTGGTGGCCGAGCCGGTGCCGATCGGACCGCGCGGCGACTACCAGCCCAAGGTCGAAGGGTGGATGCCGTTTCGACAAGTGTTCGACCTTCTGTGGAGCGGACGCCGGCATGCGATGACGATGCCCGTGCAGATCGACCGCTTCGGCTGCACGAACATCAGCGTGATCGGCGACTACGCCAAGCCGAAAGTTCAGCTTCTCGGTGTCCGCGGCATCCCAGGCAACACGATCAACCACACGTGTAGCTTCTTCGTCGCCGATCATTCGCCGCGCAGCTTCGTCGAGCGCGTATCGATGGCTTCGGGCTGCGGCTACGATCCCGAGCGCTGGTCCGAGGGGGTGCGCCGCGATTTCATGGAACTCCGGCGCGTGATTACGAACCTTGCCGTTCTCGACTTCGAAGGCCCCGACCATGCGATGCGCATCCGCTCGCTGCATCCGGGAGTGACCCTCGAGCAGGTCCGTGAAGCGACACCCTTCGAACTGGCCGTGGCCGACGACCTCGGCGAGACGCCGGCTCCTACCGACGAGCAGCTTCGGTTGATCCGCGAGGTCCTCGATCCGCACGACTTGCGCAAGAGCGCCGTCAAAGAGCGATGAGTCGTTCGCCCTTGCACACGCCCGTCTGTGACTTGTTCGGGATTCGCTACCCGATTCTGCAGACGGCGATGGGCTGGGTTGCCACCCCTGAGCTGGTCGCCGCTACCTGCAATGCAGGCGGCATTGGGTTTTTGGCCGCGGCCACGTCGACCCCCGAGCAGGCGGCGCGTGACATCGAGCGTGTCAAGGAGCTCACCGATCGGCCCTTCGGTGTGAACTTCTTGATGGAGCAACCCGGCGCCGATCGAATCGTCGACTTGATCGTCGAGCACCGGGTGAAAGCGGCAAGCTACAGCCGCTCGCCCAATCCCAAGTTCATCGAGAAGTTCAAGAGCGCCGGCATCCTGTGCGTTCCGACCGTGGGCGCCGTTCGCCACGCGGTCAAAGCCGTCAAGCTCGGTGCCGACGTGATCATTGCCCAGGGCGGCGAAGGGGGAGGGCACACCGGCTCGGTGCCGACGTCTCTACTGGTGCCTGCAGTGGTCGATGCGGTCGACGTTCCAGTGCTCGCCGCCGGCGGGTTCCGCGACGGCCGCGGCCTGGCGGCGGCGCTTGCGTTTGGCGCCGCGGGCATTGCCATGGGTACGCGGTTCTTGCTCACGGCCGAAAGCCCGCTTCCGGCCGAGACCGCCAAGCGTTACTTCGCCGCGTCGGTCAACGACGTACTGGTGACCACCCGCGTGGACGGCTTGCCTCAGCGGGTGATCCGCAACGAGCTCGTCGGCGAGCTCGAGCGCCTCAGCCGGCCGGCGTTGCTGCTGCGCGCGCTCAAGACGTCTTGGGCGTACCGCAAGATGAGCGGCGCGACGGTCACCGACCTCGTGTCGGCGGCCCTTTCGATGCGCCGCAACGAAAAGCTCACGCGCTCGCAGATTCTAATGGCCGCGAACGCGCCGATTCTGATCCGCCGCGCCATGGTCGAAGGCCGCCCGGCCGAGGGCGTGCTCCCGAGCGGGCAGGTCGCCGGCCTGATCGAAGACCGGCCGACGTGTAAGGACTTGATCGAGGGGATCGTCACCGAGGCCGAGGCGGTCCTGCGCCGCCTCGGTGGTGAGGGGGCGCCGTGAACGCCGTGGGACCGATGTGCGGTCGGTGGCCGAGCTGCCGATTGTGGCCGCAACGAGGCGGTGCAACGAGCGGCGCCAGACGGGCGTCCGGCCGGCTGACGAGCCCTCTGGCACTTGCGCACGGAGTAAAGCCGGAGAACCGGCAGGTCCGGCGGATCGCGTTCGGCTGGAGGTCGCACGGGCTGCGACGGAGCGCTGCCCGAGCAAGGAGCGAGAGATGCCTGTAAAGATCAAGATCGAAGAAGGAATCGCCGACCTGACGATCGACCACCCGCCGGTAAACGCACTCGACAGCGCCGGCTGGGCCAAGCTCGCCGACTCGATCCGTGCCCTCGGCGAAGACGAGAACGTCCGGGTCGTGGTCATTTCGGCGGCCGGCCGGGGGTTTTGCGCCGGCGTGGACATCAAGGAGCTCGCCCGCGACGGAACGTTGATCACCAAGGTGAACCGCGGCTGCTACGACACGTTCGCCGCGATCTACGATTGCAAGGTGCCGGTGATCAGCGCGGCCCACGGGTTCGTCCTCGGCGGCGGCATCGGCATCGTCGGCTCGTCGGACATCGTCGTCGCTTCGGAGGACGCGACCTTCGGACTCCCCGAAATCGACCGGGGCGCCCTCGGAGCGGCCTCTCATTTATATAGGATGTTTCCCATGCAGCAGGTGCGCTGGATGCTGCTCACTGGGCAGACGATTACGGCCGCCGAGGCCTACCGCTTGGGCGGCATTCACAAGGTCGTGCCGCGCGAGAAGCTGCTCGAGGAGGCCCGCGAGATCGCCAAGACGATCGCCGGCAAGAGCCCACAGGCCGTTCGCCTGGCCAAGGAGTCCCTCAACGGGATCGAGCTCTTGGACATCAAGCGCAGCTATCGGTTCGAGCAAGGGTTTACGCTGGAGCTCTACACCTCGCCGGACTCGCAGGAGGCGCGCGATGCGTTCGTCGAGAAGCGCGAGGCGAAGTTCGAGGACAAGAAGAAATGAAGCGATTGGCCGGCAAGTCCGGCCGGCCCCCGGCGCTTGCCGGCGAGCCGGCGCAGTAACGGGTGTGGCCTAGCCGGCTTCGAGACGGAAACGATGGACCTGACGTATACGGAGAAAGAAGAAGCGTTCCGGCGTGAAGCGCGCGAGTGGCTCGAGGCGCACGTGCCGCGCGAGCCGCTTCCGTCGATGGACACCGCCGAAGGATTCGAGGCGCACCGCCGCTGGGAGCACACGCTCAACGAAGGCGGCTGGGCGATGGTCCCGTGGCCGGTCGAGTACGGCGGGCGCGGTGCAAACCTGATCGAGTGGCTCATCTTCGAAGAGGAATACTATCGCGCCGGCGCTCCAGGGCGCGTCAACCAAAACGGGATCTTTCTTCTCGGTCCCACGTTGATGGAGTTCGGGACCGAGGAGCAAAAAGCGCGCTATCTTCCCAAGATGGCATCGAGCGAGGAGGTGTGGGCGCAGGGCTGGTCGGAGCCGAACGCCGGCAGCGACATGGCGGCGATTCGTTCGACGGCGCGGCGCGACGGCGACTACTACGTTCTGAATGGACAGAAGACGTGGTGCTCGCGGGCGGCGTTCGCCGATTGGTTGTTCGGCATCTTCCGCACGGATCCCGAGTCGAAGCGCCACCGGGGGCTGACGTTCATTCTCGTGCCGCTCGATGCCGAGGGCGTGACGGTTCGGCCGAT
>CAZQYE010000122.1:0-7004 GCA_964597375.1 uncultured Myxococcales bacterium | reverse complement strand
ACTCCATAGCGCTTCTCCGAGACGCAGATAGTCGCGGTACACCGAAAGCGCGTTTTCGAGCTTGTCGCAGGCGGCGACGAGAAGCGATTTCGGTTCGAGATCCGCGAGCTTCTCGAGAGTCCGCTGCTTGCTCTGGCGCCAGTCACGGTTCGGTTCGGGAAGCACGGTGCAGTCGGCCACGATCTTCCCGATCGCTGGACCGAAACGACTGGTAATCTCGTCGAGGACCGGAGGGCCGCCGCAGTCCTCGACGGTGTCGTGCAGTAAGGCCGCGGCGACTTGCTCGGCGTTGCCTCCGCAAGAGGCCGCAAGTGCAGCAACCGCAACGGGATGCACCAGGTACGGCAGGTCGCTTCCCTTGCGCTTTTGCCCCCTGTGTTTGGTTGCAGCCGTGTCGAGCGCCGCCGACACGGTTTCGTCTGTCGGGGGCCCTTCCATCGGTCAGTTCTCTGTCTCTCCGCCGGTCGGGGGATGCCCCGGAGGCATTCCCTTCCGGCTACGTTCTTTCATTTCACGCCGAGCGGCGGCCGCTTTGGCCAACTGTTCGGCGGACAAGAGATCTCGGACGCGAACGACCATGTCCATGTTCTCGCGCAGCAGTTCGCCTCGAAGCTCGAGCACGTGTGCCGTGAGCGGCTCGAGATCCTCGAGGTCGAGGTTGCCCTGTTCGAAAACGCGGTTGGTGAGCTTCTCGTCGGCTTTCCGGAGTTCGGCGAAGAGCGTTCGGAAACGGTCGCCGCGGGCCTTGATGATCTCGCTGATCTGATTCTTTTGATCTTCGGTCAAGTCGGCGGTTGCGATCAGGAGCGGTAGCAGCGTCAGTGGGGCGTAGCCGGGAGCACCGGAGCCATGGCCTCCCATCGACCCTCCACCGTGACCGGGCGGCAGTGCTCGGCTCGTCGCGGCCGTGGCCAGGATCAGCGCTACGGATAGAACTACTAGACAGCGTTTCACGATATCGGTACCTCCCAGCCGGTTTTCCGGCCTCAACGGCTCCTCTGTTCGCCTCGATGTGGCGCCAGGACCGTCAATCACTGCGGCAAGCCTACGCGGGACGGGCTGCGGGAGCCACATCGGCAGTGGCGTGGAAGCATCGACGTGCGGGCAACTTCCGGCCCGCTGGGGATGGCGGGGGAGTGCCGCTGATTTCTTTGGAACGGAGAATTTCCGGCCACCTGCTTCGCCGTTGACCGCCTTTCGGTGGAGGGTTACGGTGGTCGCCGGAAGGCCGGACGCCGCGCTGCCAGCGGCGTGACGCGGCCGCTGAGGTCGAGGTGATGGCGACCGAGGACCTCGGAAAGCGTTTTCCCCCGGGCCGTTACGACTGGGCGCTCGCGGCGTTCGTCGTCGGGTTTTCCTCACTCTTGGCACAGCTCGTCGGTCTGCGGGAGTTCGTAGCGGCGTGGGCGGGCAACGAACTCGTCATCGGGATTTATCTCGGCTGCGCGATGCTGTTGACCGCGGCGGGGGCAACGTGGCCGCGGAGGCACAGGCGGGCGGACTCGCGCGAACTGGCGTGGTTGCTGGTCTTTTCGGCGCTGCTTCCTGCCGCGCAGATCCTGATCATTCGAGCGCTACGTGGCGTCCTGTCTCCGCTGGCGACGCCGAGCATCGCCGCCGTTTCGGCTCTTGCCGTAGTTGCTCTGGCACCCGTGTGCCTGCCGTTCGGCTGGACGTTTGCGCGGGCCGCTGAACGTGCTGCTGCGGCCGGATCGACCGCACGGGCGTATGTGGCGGAAACCGCTGGCGCCGTTCTTGCCGGGGTCTTGTACACCGCGGCGGCGGCGCTGTCGGTCACGACGTTCTCGACTGCTTTGGTGGGGCTCGTCGCCGGCGGTGTCACTGGTGCCTGCTTGTTCTTCGGCGATCGACGGTGGCGCGATGCGATCGCGGCCGTCACAGCCAGTCTGCTCGTTGCCGGTGCGTGCGTGGTCTTGCGTCCCGAGCGCGTCGTTCTCGAAAGCTGGTTCCCGGGCCAGAAGGTGCTAGACGAGCTCGACGGTCCGTACGGAAATCTCGTACTCACGACCACCGGCGATCAGCGCAGCCTGTTTCGTGACGGTGTCCCGATCTCGACCGAGGCGGACCCCCGGCAGGCCGAGGAGTCGGTCCACTTCGCGATGGTGCAGCGACGCCGACCGGCGCGCGTTCTTCTGCTGGGCGGCCTGGCGATGGGAGCGGATCGTGAAGTGCTCAAATATCCGGTCGAGGTCGTCGACGACGTCGAGATCGACCCGGCTCTCGCTCGCCTTGCCGAATCGTTGCGATCGCATCGTGCAGGCGCAGCGGCCGGACGAGACGGATCCGTAGAGCACCTGCCGGCGCGGGATACGCGCCTTACGGTTCGAATCGACGATCCGAGACGCTTCGTACGCCGGGCGTCGGGGCGCTACGACGTCATCGTCGTTGGGGCCGCCGATCCCGCCACGGCCGCCGGCTCCCGCTTCTTCACGAAAGAGTTCTTCGAAGACCTATCCGGCCTCCTGGCCGATGAAGGCGTGCTCTCGATGTCGGCCGTCGGCGCGGCGAACTATCGTTCGGAAGCGGAGCGGGCGCTTCTCCAGTCCGTGCGTGCGACGCTCTCTTCGGTGTTCCCGCACGTGGTTGCGCTGCCGGCCGGAAGGGTTGTTTTCCTGGCTTCCCGCGGCCCTCTCACGGTGGACGTTGCCCGGCGGATCGAAGACCGCGGGATCGCTGTCTCGTTCGTCGACCGGGCGCACGTGTCCGCCGAACTCTCCCCGGAGCGGGTCGCCGCGCTCGAGCGGGATCTATCGGGGCCGGGCCGCGTCAACCGAGACCAGCGGCCGGCGATCTACCGGCTTTACCTGGACCGGTGGCTCGGCCAAGTTGGCGGTACCGTCTTGTGGCCGGCGGCCGCGTTCGTGTTGTTACTGGCCGTGATTTTCCGCAGGACGGTCGGAACAGGGGGAACGGCGGTTCATACCGCGATCGCTACGACCGGCCTGGCCTCGCTCACGCTCGAAGTCTGTCTCTTGCTCGCATTTCAAATGGCCAGTGGCAGCCTCTTCTACGAACTCGGCTTGCTGCTCGCATCGTTCATGGTGGGCACGACGGTGGGGGCTCGTTGGGCCAGCCTGCGTTGCGCCCGACCGGCGCGACGGCTGGCGGCGACCGATGTAACCATGGCCGTAGCGGGAACCTCGATCGCTGCGGCAATGTCGGCATCGATGCCCGTGGAGGGAGCGTGGGGAGTGACCGCATATGCATGTGCGCTCGGGGTCCTCGGGGTACTTACGGGGATGGAGATGCCGCTGGCCGTAGAAACGCTCTCCGCCCGTGCGCAGGCAAGAACCGGCGAGGCCGGAAGACTACTTTCGGGACTCTATGGTGTGGACCTCGCGGGTGCGGCGCTGGGCGCGGTGACCGCTGCGGTGGTGCTGGTGCCGGCTGTCGGGGTCGTTCGGACGTGTCTGGCGGTATCCGCAGTCAAGGCGCTCAGCGCGGCGGGACTCATGCTTGGGGCAAGGAGCGTTCGCGTGCCGGCCGCGCCGGATTCGCGTGGCGTTCCCGTTCGGTTTGTTGCGGCGTCGTTGCTGATCGCGGCGGCTTTCTTGATTGCGGCGCCACAGACGCGGCTGTCGATGTACGCGTTGTCGTTCAGCGAGGGGTACCACGCAGTGCTTCTCGGGCTGCTTGCCGCCGGGCTCGCCGCTACGCTGGACGTACGCCCGGCCGCGTCGGGACTGCGCCGGTCTTTTCACCGCGTGCTGGGCGTCATGCGCTCGGAGTCGGTGCGAGCGTTCCACTACGCCGTCTTCTCGCTTGCGGCCTTCTATCCCTTGGTGCGGTGCTATTTCCGGGTTCCTTACGTGTTCTGCCACGTGTGCCCGCGGGTCTGCGTTTTCGGATACTTGCGCCCGTATTGGGTTCCCGCAGCGGTCCTGATGAACCTCGGCTCGTACTCTTGGTGCCGCCGCATGTGTCCGGTCGGAGCAGTGTTCGAGCGGCGGCCCCGCGCAGGAACGCCGCAGCGCCGGGTCGCCCGGGCCGCGGCCGTCGTTCGGACGGGCGTGCTCGTCGCCGTCGGATGGGCCTATTTCGCCGTGATCGGGTCGCCCTCGACAGATAGTCCGACTTCCGGGGATCTGTACTCCGTGGTATTCAAGAATGGATTTACGGTCAGCGCGGCGGTGCTGGCGGCAGTTGCGGCTTTGTGGTGGCTGAGCCGCTGGGTGCCGAGATCGTTTTGCCAGTTGGCGTGCCCGATCGGCGCTTCTTGCGATCTGGCCAATGCGGCGCTCAGAAAGGTTCCCGCCGGCGCGGCCGCGGGCCGCGATGATCATGGCTGCTGAGACGAAAATGTCGCGGCGGCTGTTCGTCCGCCGTGCTGTGATCGGCGTCGGAGCGGCGGCGCTCGGTATGCGCGCCCTCGACGACTTCTTTCTCCACCCGGGGCAGACCGGTTTTACCATCGGTTTTCGTGGCGATGCCCCCGAGTCCTTGTGGCGTTGGAGTCGCGAGGCGCTGTGGCAAGAACGGAGCGGCGATGTCGTGCGCTGCTCCCTGTGTCCTCACGAGTGTATTCTCGGAGACGACGATCGGGGGTTCTGCCGGACGCGGGTGGTGAAAGACGGCGTGCTCTACACGCTGGCGTTCGGCAATCCGTGCGCGATCCACGTGGATCCCATCGAGAAGAAACCGCTGTTTCATTACTTGCCCACGGCGCCGATTCTGTCGATTGCCACGGCCGGCTGTAACCTGCGCTGCCTGAACTGCCAGAACTGGGAGATTTCGCAGCGCCGGCCGGAGGATACGCGCAACGCCGACTGGATGCCGGATCGTCTCGTGGAGGCCGCAGCAACGAGGAAGATTCCAGCCATCGCCTATACGTACTCCGAGCCGCTCGTTGCGTACGAGTACGTGCTCGAGTCGGCGCGCCTGGCCCGCGGTGAGGGAATCCGCAACGTGCTGGTTACGGCGGGATACATTCACGAGCAGCCGCTACGCAAACTGCTGCGCTACATCGACGCCGTGACGCTCGACCTCAAGGCGTTCAGTCCCCGTATCTACCGCCGCCTGGCAGGCGGGCGTCTCGACCCGGTGCTTCGAGCCGTGCGTGTCATTCGTGAGGAAGGCGTCTGGCTCGAGCTGAGCAACCTACTGGTTACGGGAATTTCGGACGACATGGACGACGTCGCGCGGCTGTGCGAGTGGATTGCCGAACATGTCGGGGCCGATGTGCCGTTCCACTTCTTGCGTTTCCATCCCGACTACCGCCTCGAACGCCTGCCGCCGACGCCGATCTCGACGCTCGAACGTGCTAGGGATCGGGCCCGCAAGGCCGGCCTCCGTTTCGTCTATCTCGGCAACGTGCCCGGCCAAGGTGATGAGAACACCTATTGCCCGCGCGACGGCCGCCTGCTGATCGAGCGGCGCGGGTACCTCGTGCTGCGCAACGAACTCGTCGACGGACGCTGCCCCTGCGGCGAGCCGATCGCCGGGGTGTGGACGTGAGGGCGGTGCTTGCAGGCGGCGCAACGCGGCGCGGGCTTGCGTTGTTTCTGGTCGCAACGGCCTGTGCGGTGGCGCTCGAGGCCACAGGCGACCGCCCGCAGGTGCGTCGCACCCGCGAGCCGGCCGTGGCTGGACAGTTCTACCCTGGAGACGCCGAGACCTTGAGAAACATGGTCGGCTCGTTTCTAGACAAGGCGCAACGCCGCAGCGGTCCTCCTGCTCCGCTCCTGCTCGCGCCGCATGCCGGCTACGTATTCTCGGGGCAAGTCGCCGCCGATTCGTTCGCCCAGGCGCGCATTCCGTTCGACCGGGTGTTCATCGTCACGGCGAATCATAACGGCCGCGCACGGTACCACGGCGTATCGCTCGACGATGCCGGGACGTATCGGATTCCAGGTTCCGAGATTCCCGTGTCGCGGGTGGTCGACGAGTTGCTCGAAGACGATCTGTTCCTCGTCGAGCCGGCGGCGAACTCGATGCACATGATCGAAGTCGAACTGCCGTTTCTCACCGAACTCGCGCGCCGGAACGGCGGCTTCCGTTTCGAGATCGTGCCAATGGTACTCGGAACGCTGTCCGACGAGGACATCGAGCGCGTCGCTGCTGCGATCGACGCACATGCCGGCCGGCGGCCGCTGTTCGTGTTCAGCCTCGATCTTTCCCACTACTACCCGTACGACGTCGCCGAGCGTCTCGACCATGGTTGTCTCGATGCCCTCGTTGCCCAGGATCGAGCGAGAGTCGCCCGCTGTACGACCGATTCCACCGACCGGAACAGCCTGCTCTTGATCATGCTCGAGCTGGCTCGGTTGCGGGGCCTCGAGCCCGAGCTGATCACGTACAAGAACTCCGGCGACGTTTCCGGCGACCGCAGCCGTGTAGTCGGATATGGAGCGGTCGTGTTTCGTCCCAAGGTCGCCGGGCTCACCACGGAGCTGCAATCGTTTCTCCTCGATCTATCACGCCGGACGCTCGAGCAGTACGTCCGCAGCGGTCGCGTCTATGAGCCCGATCCGCAAGTTCTTGCGCAAATGCCCCGGCTGCGGGCCGACGGAGCCACCTTCGTGACGCTCGAAAAGCACGGGCGACTGCGCGGCTGCATCGGATCGCTACGTGCGTTTCGCCCGCTGTGGCGCGACGTGCGGGACAACACGATTGCTGCGGCTTCGCGCGACCCGCGGTTTCCGCCGGTTACCGAGGCCGAGCTCCCCGATGTGTCGATCGAACTGTCGTTGCTCGAACCGCCGCGGCCGCTCGCCGTGCCCGAACCGGGGGCAGTGGCGCGCATGCTTCGGCCGCGCAAGGACGGTGTCATTCTCGAGTACCGCGGCCGTCGCTCGACGTACTTGCCGGAAGTATGGGAACAACTTCCCGAACCGAAACTGTTTCTCTCGTCACTGTGCCGCAAGCAGGGCTCCCCGCCGGATTGCTGGCAACAGCCGGAAGCACGGTTCTCGGTATACGGCACGTTCCACTTCGGCCCGGGGTGAGGGAGCCTGCCGGCGCCCGGCCTACCCTGGCATGCCTAA
>CAZQYE010000121.1:3006-7038 GCA_964597375.1 uncultured Myxococcales bacterium | reverse complement strand
CCGCGACGTCGCAAGCGAGCAGCTTGGCCATCGCGGGTTCGAGCGAGATCGTCTCGTCGGCATCCATCGCCCGTGCCGCCCGATAGGTAAGCTGGCGGGCGGCCTGCAACTCGGAAGCCATCCGTCCGAGCTTGTACCGCGTGAGCTGAAAGTCCCCGATCGGTCTGCCGAACTGCCGGCGCTCGCCGACGTACCCCGCCGCGGCCTCGAGCGACGCCTGACCGAGTCCGGTCGCTCGCCCGCCCGTCTGAAGCCGGCCGGCGGCGAAGCCACCCATCTGCAGATAGAAGCCCTTGCCGAGACCGGCCTCTCCGCCCACCAACCGATCGGCCGGAACGAAGTAGTCCTCGAACGACAGTGTGAACGAGTGCATTCCCCGGTATCCCGGCGTTGCGTCCGCCTTACCGTAGAGAAGTCCCCCGCTCGGCTGCCTCATTTCGAACTCGTGGCCGTAGAAGCGGTCCTTTTCGACGATGAAGAGCGACAATCCTCGCGCGCCCGACTTCGGATCGGGATCCGTGCGAGCGAGCAGCGCGAGCACGTCGGCACGGCCTGCAAACGTACACCACGCCTTGGCCCCATTGATGAGGTACCCGCGCACGCCGCCGACCTCGGCAGGTTCGGCCCGGCAGGCGACCGAGGCGACGTCCGAGCCCACGTCCGGCTCGGTAACCGAGATCCCGACCATGACCTCGCCGGTGGCGACGCGCTCGAGCCAATGGCGTTTCTGCTCCTCGGTACCGCCCTTGAGCAGGGCCTTGGTGAGAATCTCCGGACGGGTGATCAGGCTTCCGGCGGCCGCCAGGGACACACGCGACAGTTCCTCGGTGGTGAGGATCATCGCAAGGTTGCCCATTTCCAGACCGCCGTACTCCTGCGGGATCCCCATTCCGAAGTAGCCCATCTCGGCCATCTTCGCGATCAGCTCGTCGGGCACCAAATCGTCGTTCCGATGGATGTGTTCGGCGACGGGCGCGACTTCCTGGTTTGCAAACGCCCGCACCGAGTCGCGCACCATGACGTCGTCCTCACTCGGCATCCAGCCGTTGTTCACGCCGCGGCTCTCGATCACCCGCGCGCCGATTGCCCGTGCCAGTGCTTCGCCGCCAAAGTGCCGCACGGCCTCCGTTGCTTCGGCCGTCCACGTCTCATCGAGTGTCTTCTCGTCGAGCCGGTAATCGCTGAGCCCGGTAACGACGTCGCCAAAAAAGGCTCCTGCCACCTGGGCAGTGAACGCGGCTGCTTCGGCCGCATACAAGTCCGCATCGTCGGCGCCCGCCGAAGCGGCCTCTCGCGCGTAGTCGAGCAGCGCGCGGGCTGCAGCCAGCTCGGTGGCGGCATAGGCAACCCGCTCGCACAACACTTGGGCGTCGTCGATCCCCTTGCCCCCGCCGGTCGCCTTCGAGGCCGCTTCCGTGGCTGCGGCAACCAGATTTCCCATGCACGAAACCAGCATTTCCACGCGATCGAGTTCGACGCCTTCGACGTTCATGGCCACGCCTCTCCTTGCAAAAAACGCGACGCTACGGGCGCCGAGCGGCGGTGTCAACATCCGCTCCCTCCCCGCAGCGCCGCCGCGGGACCACCGCCCGCCTCTACTTCGAGTCACCAGCAGCCGGCACCCCGACTCGCACTCCGTCCCGCTGTCCAGAGGCGGTCTGCGTTGCAACGCGCGCCCCATCATGAAAGAAGGCGGAACCCCGGAGCAGGAAAGCGATCCATGAAACGCGTTACGGTAGGTTACCAGGACGGCGGCATTCATCCCCTGTGGTTGGTCACCAGTGGACTGCGACTAGCGCGACTCTTCGGCGCACGGTCGTTGTGGCTGCCCGACCATTACATGGGCTTCGTTCCCTCGCTGGTATGGAACCCGGCCGTCACGCCCGCGGCCAAGCTCATCCACTCGACCGACGCCTTCTTCGATCCGCGTCAGATCCTCGCCGTGTTCGCCACTCGAACACGTGGCGTCGATCTCGGCACCCTCGTCACCGAGCCGATACGCCACCATCCGATGACGCTGGCTCAGGCGTTCGTGACTCTCGATCACTTGTCGCGTGGCCACGCCATTCTCGGCATCGGCAATGGCGAGAAAGAAAACGTCGAGCCGTACGGCCTGCCCTGGCAAAAGCAAGTATCGCGCCTCGAGGAGGCCCTCATCATCATCCGCACGCTGTGGGAAAGCGGTGGCCGCCCGGTGGATTACGAGGGACGTTTCTGGCGGCTGCGGGATGCGATTTTCAACCTGCCCCTCTACGGTGGCAGGCCTCCGCGGATTTGGATCGCCGCGCACGCCCCGCGCATGCTCAAGCTCACGGGTCGTTACGGCGATGGCTGGGTGCCCAGCCTCAAAACTACGCCGGAGGAGTACCAGCGCCGTCTCGAGGCGATCCGTGCCGAGGCGGGCGCCGCTGGGCGTTCGATGGACGATTTCGTCCCCGCTCAGCTCCTCGTGACTGCAATCGGCGAAAGCAGGCAGCAAATCATCGATCTAGCGATGTCGAGCCGCCTCGGTGCCGCCCTGTCGCTTCTGGTCCCGGCCGACGTGTGGGAGGCGCATGGAAAAGTTCACCCTCTCGGGAAGGATTTTCGCGGCTTCATCGACATCGTGCCGCCGCGAGTGACCGAGGAGCACATCGAGCAAGCGGCCCGCGACATGACTCCCGAGTTACTACTCTCGTCGATGTACGCGGGAAGCCCGTCCGAGATTCGTGACGAGGTCGCTCCGCTGGTCGAGGCCGGTGCCCGGCATTTGATCGTCAGCAATCTCGGCGGCGCGCTCACGGGGGGCGGCCCCCGCGACGTGCTGCGCTTGGGCAGCTTGATTCGCAAGCTCGGACGCCTTTCAATCGGGACCAATCGGCAATGAGGAGGCTCCAATGCATGCAAGACCGCATATCGCTCGTTTCCTGGTGGCACTGACCGTGGTGGCGGCAGCCGTGGCTTGCTCGAGCGGAAGCGAAGATGGTCAGAGCACGGCGAGCAAGGCGGGCGGCGAGCATCCGACCGTCGTCATGAAGACGAATCGAGGCGCGATCGAAATCGAGTTGTATCCCGACAAGGCGCCGGCCACGGTCGAGAACTTTCTCGCGTACGTCGACAGCGGCTTTTACGACGGGACGATTTTCCACCGGGTGATCAAGGACTTCATGATTCAAGGCGGCGGCTATGACACGAACAAGCAACGCAAGCCGACTCGGCCGCCGATCAAGAACGAGGCGGACAACGGCCTGAAGAACGAGGTGGGCACCATCGCGATGGCCCGCACCAGCGATCCCGACTCGGCGACGGCCCAGTTCTTCATCAACGTCAAGGACAACGCCTTTCTCGATTTCCAGAGCAAGACGCCGCGCGGCTGGGGCTACGCCGTCTTCGGCAGGGTCGTCAAGGGCATGGACGTCGTTCGAGCGATCGAGAATACCCCTACCAAGAACGAGGGTGGAGCCTTCCAGAACCTGCCGGCCGAGATGGTCGTCATCGAGTCGGTCCGCCGCAAGTAGGCCTCTCCCGGCTCCGGCGTGAGAGTCCGGCGGCGACGTGTATTGACATCCGCCGCGCGGGCACTCACGATCTATCAGACCAGGCCATGTTCATTTCGAAGCTGTTCGAGGCCGGGCGGGCGCCCGTGTTCTCGCTCGAATTCTTTCCGCCCAAGAACGAGGACGGGTGGCGATCTCTACGCGAAACGGTCGCGCGGCTCGCGGACCTGCAGCCGGGTTTCGTCTCGGTGACGTACGGGGCGGGAGGCTCGACCCGGGAACAGACTCTCGAGCTGGTCGCGGAGATCAAGAAGACCACCGGCATCGAAACAATGGCCCACTTGACGTGCGTCGGCGCGACCCGAGAGGAGCTCGATCGAATCCTCGACCGCCTAGAAGCCAGCGGCGTCAAGAACGTGATCGCGCTGCGCGGCGACCCGCCTGCGGGCGGCTCGACCTTCGTCGCGACCGCGGGAGGCTTCGAGCACGCAATCGATCTAGTCCGACTGATTCGCTCGCGCCGCCGGAACCTCTGCGTGGCGGTCGCCGGTTATCC